>NZ_JBFHFD010000323.1:0-9339 GCF_041583735.1 Novipirellula sp. | reverse complement strand
GTGGAATTCAGTGTGGGTTGACGACGAATCACGGTGCTCGCCGCCGCTGCGAGCACGCAGCATGGTTAGCCGTCCGATCGTAGTTCGAGGCGAGATTCAAGGAGTTCAATGGTTTGGTAGGCGAACTGGCGACGATCGTCATTCAACTTCAAACGATGGCCGATCGTGCGATCAGCGTAAGATCGAGCGCCGCCACCGATTTCGCCACTTCGGTACTGCGGAACAAACGAATCTGTAGACCAAAGTTCCCGGCCCAACGTCGCTGCGATCTCGCGATTCTCGGTCCTACAAAAACGCCTATTCGATAAGGTGGCTTCGGTACAGCAGTCGTCGTCAATAGGGGGCGAAGATTGATCGTTCGTTTGCAATGTTGCGTCAGCCGAACTCGGGTGCACGACATAGTCCTGACTGCCATTCGTGCTCGAGTGCACTCGTGCTCCATTCGCGGAAACAACCAAACCGCGTGCGATCCTAAGGGCTAAAGGTACCTCACGCGACTTGCCCCATGGCAGTCTCATTTTTCTGTCGCACCAATTTTCTTGAATACCTCTCGTCCGAGCACACGCCGCATCGATCCGCAGACTCTGAGTCCGTCCCGCTACAGCGTACAAGCTCGCTCACACCGCATGAGAGGACAAAAAGATTGGTGCGACAAAAAGATTTTAAAGAAGACGCTCTGTTCCATCGATCTCGGTACCACCCATGCAAATCGATCCATTCTGTCCTTCCAGTCGCAACGCGACGATAGGCTGTAGCCATGGACGTGAGTCCATGGTTCGGGAGCAAACACGATCACAAAGCCCCGAAGGGGCGGCAGGAATCGCAGGCGTGGAATCTCCTGTCGTCCCTTCGGGACTTACGGCGTCTGACGCGAGTTCCATGGGCTGACGCCCATGGCGACAACATGCCGCCACTTCGTGGCTGTTCGTGAGTCCCGCAGCGACGGCAGGTGTTGCGGCCACGGTGGAATGCACGATCAATGCAGCGAAAGGTTAAAAGATGAGAGATCAAAAAAATGGAGACGACGCCGGCAATCGTGTTTTGTCACGAACCGCGATGGCAGTCTCATGTTTCTGTCGCACCAATTTTTCTGTCGACCTTTCGTCTGCGCACACCATATCGTTCCATCGATTCTGAGTCTGTCCAGTTCCAGCGTGCAGGCGTGCTCACACCGCATGAGGGGACAGAAAGATTGGTGCGACAGAAAAATTTTAAAGAAGACGCTCTGTCCCATCGATCTCGGTACCACCCAAGCAACTCGATCCATTCTGTCCTTCCAGTCGCAACGCGACGACAGGCAGTAGCCATGGACGTGAGTCCATGGTTCGGGGGCAAACACGATGACAAAGCCCCGAAGGGGCGGCAGGAATCGCAGGGGTGGAATCTCCTGTCGTCCCTTCAGGACTTACGGCGTATGACGTGTACGCGTTCCATGGGCTGACGCCCATGGCGACAACATGCCGCCACTTCGTGGCTGTTCGTGAGTCCCGCAGCGACGGCTTGATGTAGCCACGGACGCGAGTCCGTGGAACACCAACGCGGGAGTCAAGCAGTAGTCGCAACGCGACGGCAGGAGGTCACCACCAACACCGATTAGCCCGCGAATCACGCTAATCACCGCGAATGATCATCGCAATCTCGAATTGACGATGCGACTAGACGACCGCAATCGCAACAGGACGCAACGTTCCCTGATGACCAAACCTCAGGCAAAAACATGGTTGGCAAAAAGATGAAGACAGAATAATGATTGCACCCAACACTCCGACGTTTCCATCCTTCTGTCGCAACAATCTTTCTGTCCTGCATCCGTTATCACCTGAAGCGCACTCCTCACTCCTCACTCCTCACTCCGTGTCTCCTTGTCTCCTTGTCTCCATGTCTCGCCCGCGCCCGGTCGTCAATCCACCTTGCCTGTCCGCAGGTTCTCGACTTGGTTATCCGTCGTGGCGGGCTACGTCAGAGATTGGGGAAGTATTGTTGCAGCGGAGAGTTTAATAAGTCTCCAATATTGCAAACGCCAAAGTCGGAGAGGAAGAGCAAGGAAAACGTGCCAAGATAGAGTTTAATCGCACTCGTGAAACGTCCCTCAACCGCTATCCGAACAGCGTGAAAGATGAGACAGGTTGCAACAATGGAGCAAAGGATCAGTGAACAGGCGCCAAACGAATATAGGACATAGTGGCTGGGATAGAGTCTGATCAATCGCCAGATTGCACCGTTCACGAGTACGATATGAAACAGGAGAAACGGAGTGGTCAACAGCATAAACCCGATCACTTGGCGTCGCGTAAGCGACCGCCAGAAGGCAGTCGTCGAACGCACGTCAATAGCTGTGTCTGGCGGGACGTAGGGGTTTGGCATGCTTCAGTCGGCAAAAGAGGACATCACAGGGGACAGAGAGTTGATCATCCACTTGAGAAAACGCCACAAGCCGTTTTTCCGTGCATGTCATTGTTCCCCGCTTTTGCTTGCTCGCACCAACCATTCGGAGCTAGCCCGCGCGACAGAAGCGGAGAAAAGCATCGAGTTGTGTGTATGCAGTGTAACCGATGCTTCTTCGACGTTGGGGTGACGCGTACAGGATGCCGGTACCGAAAAGTCAAATCGCCCAGCGATTGTTTTGATGGCACACCCGGCCAGCATCGGTAATTCAAACCCTGAAGCGGTCATTAGTTCACGGTGATCCAACAGCGGTGCAAAGGGCCAACGCATGCATCCTGGAATGAGTCGTGTCGCAGGAAGTGCGGCTAGCGGGGGAGCTAGCAGAACGAGCGGACCACGCCAACCAGTATTGTGGACCGCGAGCCAAGTTGCGACGCAACCGAGGCTATGAGCGACGATCCCGTCCGGTCGCTGCTCTCGAAGATTGGACGAAAGCCGGTCAACGATTTCATCGAGTCCTAACCCAACGCTTGGGTAGCGGAAAAGTGTCGCTTCTACAGAGTCGCGATGCAGTCTCCGCAACAATGGGCGGAACACATAGGAAGCGACGGCAAAGCCGTGAACAATTTGGACCGAAGTTTTGTGCAATGTATTCAGTAGGTGAACAGCGGACATCAAGGGGGACGGCGGGTTGATCTTCCATCTCTAAACGCGCGACACAGTCCTCCACGTGCACGGCGTTGTTATCGGCGATTGCCGAACGGCAGTTGACCATCCACTTCGAGAAGCCAACTCTGATTTTCAGCTAGTCCACCCAAGCGTCAACCGCATCTTCAGTGGAAATCGTTGCGATTACGCCGTGGTCTGTTTACTTCTTCCAAGTATAGCCCCGAGAAAGCACTTGGTCATTGTTACCGATCACTGGATCGTGCCACTCCCTGTGATTTCCGTATACGATCGCGATAATGATCGGGTAAACGAATGCAGCGTACGATGACGCAACGACGAGCGGAAAAGAAAGCAGAGTGGCGAGACTGAATTTAAACACGATGAGTACGCTGAATTGGATTGGCGAACGGTAGCGACATGCGGCCGGCGGCGAAAAACTCGATCTCAGTGTAACGACGACTCCGGCGCTCCGTCAGAATCCGTTGATTGTCCGAAATGTGAGTGCTTTATCGGCAGCAACATTTGAAGACTCAACGAGCATGAACATCGATCATCTGCGTTCAGTTGTCAGTCACTAGATGCACCGTGTTGCACCAACAAGTTGACGACACGCTCAGCGAGTTGTTCTGATTCATGGTCACGTCTCCAAAGTGTTTTTCGGTCCGGGACGACCATGATGAACATGGTCTTGTTCCCGAGTCGTCGTTCTAGCCAGAGATCAACATGAGAACGCTCATCGACTACGTCGAATTCCGCAGTATCAAATCGGCGAACTCCATTCACGTTTGATTCGCGATGTTTCTCGACCGCGCAGAAATCGCTTGCAGCCAAAACATTACCGACGTCGTCAAACAGCGTCGACGGGGCTTCGAGACAATGTGCGTTCACCATTCAGCCTTTTTGTTCGCAGAGGTCCCGACTAATGAGATCGGATAGCGTATGCGATCACTTGCTCGCCGCGAACGACTCGCCACCGCTAAGAACTCAACTCGGCGACTCGCGTGCAGTACGCCCAGCATCGGCGTGATCTTGCGGGGTACAAGTCCCCCGTACATAGTTCCGGTCTCTTTCAATGAGTTCAGTATACCAATTAAAATCCTAACGAAAGAACAGTACGAGGCCCCTTGCCTGACAACGCGGCAACTGCGGACGACGTGACGATCCGTGGGACCGGTAGCTCCAGGCTTCTGGCCATGTGAAGACGAAGCAAAACCGGAGGACGGAGTGCAGGTAGATGTGGCACTTGCGTGGGGATACATCTCGCTCAAATTTGGGGAGATCTGTCAGGCGTACCCGTGAGTAGGGTTTGCCCGAAAGCCAGGGCCGTGCATTCGTAAGTTACTCGCTGCCGACTGGAAGTCAGCAGAGGGCATCGTAGTTGGGCCACGCGGTCAGCGACGGCCCGAAGGGAACGAGCAAGTACGTGTTTCGGTCAGCTCACATGCATGTCTCCTCCGCGACAAGCCGTCGTACGACGGTCAACTCATGGTGGCGCTGGCTGTTGTTCAATGGCCCCAAGTCGTCGTGGCAACATGACGATTTAAAACTCGTGTTTAGGCCGCCGGATGCGGACCCGCATGTCCGGTGGTGTGCGAGGGACTCCCGAGCAATCCGGGGCCCTTTCTCGATTCCGTTTGTTATCTAGCAACTCGTCACGTTAGGACCAGTTTGCCATCTGGAAAAGCACCGTTCCAACCAATTGGCAGTTTTCCACGGGTGATCCACTGGCAACATTCGGTAGCAAAAGCCGAATGACCATCAGGATATTCCATTTCCAAGCAAGCGTGAAGAATCAAGCCGCGAACGTCGTTTGGATCGAATTGGGGCATCGTCGCCGGAGTTTTATTAAGTTTGGCCGCCATCATTCCATCGAGTATTTCGTTCAATTTTGAAAACAGCGGAGTCAAGCAAGCATGATGACAACCAGTTCTATCCATGATCATTTCGACGATCGAGTTCTGTATTCCGACACAAATGTAGGTAAGTGTCGTATCTGGCGAATAATCATGAACCACGTTTACATTCTCTTCGACAGGCTTGCCGAGCGAAGCAAACCAATCGGATGCGTTAAGTGTTTCAAGGTATTGCAAGACCGAGGGGCTCAATTCGGGCGACAAAAATGGGGTGTTGATTTCGATCCAAGAATCCAAATCAGTAAGTCGAATTTCTAATCCCGTTTCACCGTCCGACATTTTGGATTGAATATCATGTTCTCGAAGTTCGTTGGCCACGTCCCTGACAGCGATCAAGTTGGCCACATAATTCTCGATTGAGGATGAGGCTAGTAACCAGTTGGCAACCGGAGAGAAATCATTGCTACACTGTCGAATCTCAGACAGTGTAATGTTCGGGTTCAAGTTCCGAACGAGCTTGAATGCTCGAGCGATTTTCGCATCTGCTAAGTCGGCAAGCGAAAGAGTCAAATTCCGCGTCATGATGTTCGACTAAGGTGGATGAAGATGCCAATCACGCGGCGGCGACGATGGATTGTCCATTTCAAAAAGCCCGACCTCGCCGCTCGGGTGCACGGGATTGTGGTCCGTAGTTATGTATGCCGTCTCCGTTTCTGCGGTGCCAAATCGCAGCCCAACAGCTTTTTTTTTGCCCGGTGGACGGGATTGTTCAACGATTCTCAGCGTGCAGACAATTGCGAATCTCTGGTATTGTCGCAAGGTATTGATCGACAAGTTTGCGGGACTTTTCGTCTGTCAGAGAGATCATCCCGACGACTCTGCCATTGATCAATTCAACGAGGCCCAGCGGCGGTGGCAATTCTCTTCCCTCAAAATAGTGAGAGATATCAGGTTGCACAATGACTTTCATTGTATCCAAATCAAATAGAAACAAGCCGTCATCGGGGGCCCCCTCGGAAAATGTTCCGGCTGACAACGTTCCCTTGTAAAGACCTCCATGCGCCATCCATTGAAGCTCCCCATTGCCTGAATAGCCTAAATAGCACATCGGGACCTTGTTGAAAGCCATTCCATCAGGATAGCGAACGAACCCGACTGTTCGGTCACTTGAAGAATCGACTATTACTTCAAGTACTCCTTCTTTGTACTTAGCTGGTACATTGCCCTCGATAGGTGGGACCGAACCCATAACACGCGTCTCTAGAGGAAGTGCTTCAATTCCGTCCATTCCGATCGAGTAAGGGTGATAAAGCCATTGCGCAGAAACAGATTCATGAATAAACGGATCTCGTTCGGCACCGTTGTTTTCCAGATCCACCCCGCCGACAAATAAATAGAAAAATAGACAGAGCAAGACAGCAATAGCAAAAGATGCGGATACAACGAGCCATTTGTCTCGTGGCGAATCCGTTCCTCGTTTTTGTTCAATCAAAACATGTTGCGTGGTTCGAGAAGGCCGTTTTTCAGGAATACTGCATGTGGGAACCCCGAAAAGGTGTCGGAGTTTCGAATTGGCGACCTCGGAAAACTCAAAGCACAAATTCGGCCAATCGGGTATCCGACACGCTCGTTTTGCCTTTGGATTTCGTTCATCGCTTCAGTTGCGAGAACGGCCGCGATGTACGGGCAGCGAACGGTGATTGAACCACTTTGAAAAAACGATGCCGCCACTCCGTCACCATCGCATCGTTACCCGACATGTTAGAGCCTTAGGGACAGGAGCAACATTGGCTAGCCACCGTAGAATGAAATACTGCGAGACATGGAAGAGGTCGTTGATCCATCATCACTTGACGTTTCAATGGTATCGATGACCTTCCCGTTAGTGTCGATTTCAAATTCCTCACAGCATCCATGGGGCGACTCCCCGGTTTCACCGGTTTTGCTGTGGATCCACGGATCGAGCAGAAAAGTGTCGATGCATAAGATGGTTTGCGAGCCTTGATGTTGCTGACTCACGGTGTAGTGTGTGTAGGGGCCAACTGTCAAATGTGCATTGACCCATCGCGCAAGACCCGCGGCAAATCCGGCTCGGATCAACACGGCCTCCAAGTCAGGTTCAGGCAGGCGTCCAGAGACAGCAAGTGACAGTGAAGCCATATGAGTAAGCTCAGCAGTGGTTCTCGATTGCGTCTCAGACCGGTAACGTCGAGCATCACCGAGTACCGCGAGACGATGCTGCATTTGAAAAAGCCCGGTGCCGTGCTGCGGTGAATGCAATGGTGCGCCGCTGCTTAATCTGAGTAAGCAAGATTGTAGCTCGTTCCATCATCCCGCTGCACTACCTGCGACTCGCCCATACACTTCAGCAGACGCATTCTGCAAGCGTCGGCCGTGTCGTCAGACGTTGCAAGCAAAAGGTAGCCATCTGAGTCAATTTTCCAGTACATCAGCGGAGCAACAGGTGGCTGCCGCTCAGTCAGTATTGAAATCGCAACGGTCCTGTTGGAATGGTAACGTGATTTATCGACGCCATCAGGACGCTGGTAAACGAGGCATCGATTCTCGACGTCGGCTCGCATCGATCCACCTGGATCGGGTTGCGTAGTATATTGTGAACGACTAAACCCGGTCGCGAACACGACTGCGAAGACGGTGGCGGCTGAGAACAATTTTTTTGTCATATGTCGGCGAACGGCCGCGATCACCCAGTCGCCACCATTTTAGTTTGTGTTCACGAAACGATCACGCCGGCGACTTGGAGGCTTCGTATTGTTTCCCAACTTTTTTGCGGCTGGCCACCGATTGATTGTCGCGAGTTGATCGACGCGATCCAAATCCCCGTTCTTCGCCCCGCCTGCCCACTGTTTACCCATCTTCACAGCACAGAAAACTGGCAACGAATGAAACCGCAGATGAACGCAGATGAACACGGATTACCTCCTGCCGCATCTGCGTGAATCCGAGTTCATCTGTGGTTCTCACTTCTTAAGTTCCTCGTTTTGCAATTCGGCATTCGTTGCGTTTGCAGCACAAAAAACATCCTCGGCCTTCATCCGCCAGACCACGTTGGGCCGCCAAGTCCAATTCATCGAATACTAATTTCCAATCGGCGAAGGGAAAGCGTAATCGGGAACGCGCGGGAAAGTCTCTAACGGCCAAATCGCTCCACTTGCTTGAGCCGGTGCACGCGATGGTTACCCGCCGTGTTGGTTCGATTTGAAGTCAAGCACAAGTTTGGATCCGAAAGTGGAAAAACCGGCCGAATCCAACAGGCTGCGGGCGAGTAGAACGCAGTCTTTCGGATGTTAGGATACGCTTTGTGTCGACGGCTTGCTACAGATTTCTCCTTTTGGTGTCACAATATTTGATCCTTGTCCAATTGGTCACCGAGTTGCCTCTGGACCGCCGGCTGGATTGTGATGAAATGCCGTGAACACCCATTGTGATTCGTGGAAATGTGGCTGATTCGTGGCCAACCCGGTTAGACAAACTTACCCGCGAAACACGCCAATGGACGCGAATGAACAATGCAAACTTGCCGCGGTGGCGACGGCAGCGATCAGTACCAACGTTGAGTGAAGGTCGAAAATTATTGCCGCTCGCCTCAATGGAGCCTGCACCTTCCTGGATCGCTATTCTCCGGCCAATCCGGCAAAGCTTTTAGGTAGGAAGATGGAGGTAGGAATATATGGCACTCCACGCTCTGTATTTCTAATGTTTCTGTCGCAACAATCTTTCTGTCTATCGATCGTCCGAGCAGGGACGGAACGAAATTCACTAAAGTTCTGGCACGCGGCGAGCGTTAGCATCTCGCAATCCACGGCCTTGTCTTGCCCTCTGTGATTACGTGTTTGATCATACCGCAAGTACCGACAAAAAGATTGGTGCGACAGAAAGATTCAAAGGCTGGGAAACGGCCCATCTGTCCTGCGATCGCTCACGTAGATCCCGGCCAAACCCGCTCCCCAGTCGCAACGCGACGAAATGCGATAGCCACGGACGCGAGTCCGTGGAACACCAACGCGTAGTCAAGCAGTAGTCGCAACGCGACGGCAGGAGATCCCCGCCAACACTAGTTATCCCACGAATCACGCGAATCACCGCGAATGATCATCGCAATTTCCAATTGTCAATGCGACTAGACGACCGCAATCGCATTAGGACACAGCGTCCCCTGATGACCAAACCTTGGCAAAAAAATGATTGACAAAAATATGCAGTCAGAAGAAGAGGGGGCTCGCCTCTCCGGCTTTCCAATCTTTCTGTCGCACCAATCTTTCTGTCCTACATCCGCGATCACCTGAAGCGAACTCCCCACTCCCCACTCCTCACTCCTCACTCCCTGTCTCCCTGTCTCCCTGTCTCGCTCCCGCTCCCGCCCGCCCGCTCGTCAATCATTTTGCCACCTAATCATTCTGCCAATCGAACG
>NZ_JBFHFD010000322.1:0-9354 GCF_041583735.1 Novipirellula sp. | reverse complement strand
CTGACGTCAATCCGTACGAGCCGCCCACCGCAGAACGCGGAGCTCCGAATCTGGCGATGGGCGTCGCGATTCGTGCAACGATCCAGATCACACCTGCGTTCATGGTCGAATCGCTTTCTCGATACCGACGCAACCGTCGGCATCCTATAAACGGAGAGACGGAGAGACGGAGAGACGGAGACACGGAGACACGGAGACACGGAGTGAGGAGTGAGGAGTGAGGAGTGAGGAGTGAGGAGTGAGGAGTGCTCGGCAGGTGATGGCGGATGTAGGGCAGAAAGATTGGTGCGACAGAAAGATTGCTAGCACGAAGTAACGCGTGCCTCATCGTTCTGCCTTCATCTTTTTGTCACCCATGTTTTTGTCTGGGGTTTGAACATTTTCGAGGCTAGCGTCTAACTGCATTCGTGGTCGTCAAGTCGCGTCGACCATTGGACAGTGAGATGTTCATTCGCGGTGATTAGTGTGATTCGCGGGCAAGCGTTTGCGAGCGGTATGCGCTGCGAGTCAGATGAATTTCCACGGGGCAAGTGCTGCTAATGGACAATCACTCGTCGCGGTCTGGTGATTGCCGACGTTCCCCGATTGGAAATTAGTATTCGATGAATTGGACTTGGCGGTCCAACGTGATCTGGCGGATGAAGGCCGAAGATGTTTTTTGTGTTGCAAACGTAACGAGTGTCGGATTGCAAAACGGGGAACTTGAGAAGTGGGAACCATAAATGAACCCGGATTCACGCAGATGCGTCTGGGGGTGATCTGTGTTCATCGGCGTTCATCTGTGGTTTCATTCGTTGCCAGTTTTTTGTGCTGTGAAGATGGTTATACAGTGCGCAGGAAGTGCGAAGGACGAGGAGTTGGATCGCGTCAATCGACTCGCTACAATTAACGGGCGGTTAGCGGCAAAACATCGGGGAACAACGATGCACCCAAGTCGCCGGCGCGATTGTTTCGTGAACACAAATTAGAATGGCGGCGACGGGGTGATCGTTGCTGTTCCCCGACTCACCTCGCACTCCCATCTTTAGTAAATGCTCGCTGAGCTTGCCGGATTCCTCGTTGACTTTATTGGTGTCTGCCTTCGCGGAGCATTTGGACGCAACGCCAAAGGGCAACCAGACCCGAATAATCCGACGAATCGATGGGCCATATTTGCGACTTCGGTTGTCCTCTTTGCAATCCTGGCTTTGATTGGTTCGTTTTTGGTGATGATTTTCGCCAATTCGTTCACTGCCGTCTGGGCCACTGCGGGCGTCATTTTTTGCCTTGGTCTATTCGCATCCTTCCGCGCCGTATTTCCGTGACGTAAATCGCATTCACTGTGAGGGCTCATATGCCATCCTCTTTACGGTACACTGATCTTGCTCGACGACATGATGAAAACGGCGGGGAACGCTCCGGTGCAACCGAGCGGAGAAGTCGGGCGTTTAGAATTGGATGATCAACCGTCGCCGCCGGGTGATCCGTTCCGTAATGTTGCGATAGCATGCGAATTCTAGCCGCAGTCGTCGGATTCATCGTTGCCGCAATGGCAATCGACGTTTTGCTTGGATTGCTGAACCCGGATCGTCTGCTGCCAACTGAACTTTGCGGCATGATTGGTGATTTGGGTATGTCCGCGTCCTTGTTCATGATACTCGCATTGTTCATTTTCACACCCGCAAGGCCGCCGACGCAACGCTCCTTCGCGTTTCGGATTCCAGTCGCCGATAGCGCGTTTTCAAATGGAGTATCCACCGCGGCGTCCCGGTGATCCCAATCGTTCGCCAGCAGAATTATGGAACTATTCATCCGCAAAGCCGAGCGTGAAGACGCAATCGCCGTGTGGGACATTCGCAATGCTGCGATTCTTGCCCAATGCACGGGACACTACCCCGAAGAGCAGTTGTCGGCGTGGACGGCGGGCGAGATGACGGACGCCTTTGCCGAGACCGTTGCCAAGCATTGGTACGTTGCGACTGTCGACGGATCTGTGGTTGGCACAGGACTGCTTGACTGCTCGACGGGGCAAGTCGACGCTATCTTTGTGCGGCCTGACCGGATGGGGTGCGGGGTCGGCCGCGCCATCTTGGCACACCTGGAATGTCTCGCGGCAAAGATAGGATTGAGACGATTGACCCTCGACTCGACGCTCAACGCTGCTCCCTTTTACAGGCAATGTGGTTTTGTCGGCGATCAACGCAGCGTCTATGAATCCCCACGTGGCATTTCCCTGGCCTGCATTCCGATGGTCAAGCAGCTTGTAACGTCGCCCATCGCCGGTGAACAAACGGATGCGGATGAGACCTCGGCGTCATCCAGCTTAAAACCAAAGTTAACTCCTCGGTCCCCCTGATCCGGGGCGTTCTGGCAGGGAAGGAGTTGCGCGGTTGAATCGGTGTGTGATCAGCGCGGTTGTCGACCCTAGCAAGGACTGGCGTCAACGGAGGTAGGAGCCATCGACCTTGCGACGAGATCGATCGTCGAGGTTTCTAATTCAGCAGTCCAGCCAACCACAGATGAACGCGGAGGAACGCAGATTGTGCCGTTCCAAAGTCTGCGTCCATTTGAGTTTGTCTGTGGTTCCATGCCCATTGGCGTTCATTGGCGTGTTTCGCGGGTAAGCATTGTCATGCTGGATTGGCCGTGAATCAGCCTGATTTACACGAGTCACAATAGGTGTTCACGGCATTTCGTCACAATCCAGTCGGCGATTCCGAGGCAACTCGGTGACCAATTGGACAAGGATCAAATATTGTGACACCCCAAGGAGAAATCTGTAGCAAACCGTGAACACAAAGCGTATCCTAACATCCGAGAGACACCGTTCTGCTCGCCCGAAGTCGGGCTTGCGTGGTTCTACGAATGGACAATCAACTTTCCCGACTCGGTGATGCCGGCCGTTACCCGACGGAGACACCTCTAAACGTTCGACGACACGATGCCTTGGGTTTGTCCTTCCTGCAATTCTGAAACTGAACTCGGCAGTCGTCACTCGCTGTCGCAAATGGTCCCCGCGGTCGATCGATTGGCAGAATGATTAGGTGGCAAAATGATTAACGTGAGCGGATTTATCATGTTGCCTCACATCATTCCGCCAACAAATTTCTTCTTTGTTTTTGCGGTAATCAACGGGTTTGCCGGCGGTCGTTGCGCTCGCTATGATTGGATCAGTGTCAATCGTGGCGGGCAGTGATCTCCCACTACAGCAACCCAGAGAGCTATGGGCTGCAGCGAAATCGGCCGTTTGAGCAAATTGGCCACCACAACGACTCTTGTGTCGACTCGCTGGACCCCAACGTTAGGCGACTCGAGATTGTTCTCAAATTACGTACAGTCACCCTTGCTTCCGAATCTCACCGAATGCCAAATAAATGCAACAAATGCGGAATGACAACCCATAAACCAGCCGCGTCTGCGTGTCTGGCTTGCGGCGAGCCGTTCGAGAACATCGAGCTGCAAGTCGGTGCGAAAAATCGCATCGCTGAATCGTCCGGTTCTTCCGAACATCGACCAACGCCTGGACCTCAGGAGATGCAAGATCCACGAAATTGGTATGTGAAAGTGGTGAATCGACGTGCTAAGGGTGGATTCGCCGTCGGTGTTTTGATGATGATTCTCGGTCTCGCCGGAAAGAGTGTTACCAAGGGATCCGTGGTCGCCGGTGGCGGAAGCCTCGTCGCGATAGGATTAGTTGTTTCGGTGATTGCGGTCGGGCTGATCCTTGTCACACGCCGTCCTGGTTTGTAAAGCCGGCTATTCAGCAACCACGACTGAAACGTCTATCGGCACCTGAAATTTGATGTCGTGGCGGTGGACATGAAGGTGCATCCGAGTCGGCGGACTAGCAAAAATTGAAGGTGACATCACTCGTTTGGGAATCATCGTGTGATGGCCGGCAATACCGACTTGGCGAATAAGCTTGCGGAGCGTACCCAGGGTGTCCAGGCGTATTGCCTTGGGATTGTGATGATCAAGGCCTGACTTTTTGTGGCTCGTAGATGGCCCCCAATCTACTTGAAAGACTGCTGTTGGAAGTGTCGGCTACGAATTGTACGATCTTGGGATGGCGAAGTTGATGGTTGAATGTGTTGTTCGACGCATCCCATTTTACGACGATACGTTCGGTGATGACATTGCGTTTATTCCGAGAGTATGAGTTGGAAAAGGTGGTGGCAAGTATTGGCACCGGAACGGCGGTGGACGCCGTTTTCGTAATGGTTAAGTCGTTCCCCCGCCGCCCGCTGAACCGTACCGATCCGACATGAGGAGGCACGACGTGCCAGCGGAACGCTGTGCCGAGATCTCAAAGAGCCTTATCCGCTCCACAACTATTGAGGCCGCGGTCTCGAGACTCGACCAAAACGAAACTGTTGGACTTCCGGAGGGCTTGAGAGCCAAACTATTCACGACTCTGCTCTTTGTCTTTACGGGGTTGTGGATCGTGCTATTGTTCGGGAGGCTGGTGGTGTTAGCTGCGATTAAACCACCTGTTCGTTTCAGCCGTGCTGTCGGGATCCACTCTCAATCAGCGGCGCGGTAGCGGAAGCCGGTGGCAATAAATTGCATTGCGACTTGGGGTGAAGTACACTCGGTCATAAAAAAAACGAGGTTGTACAAAAAGCAGCATGCCACAATGCCGTGCTAACGGCTCGCCATCTATCCATATGCAAATAGCGTATCGATTGGAACTAGATTTCCGTAAGAGAGACGCCGCATTGATTGAGCGTTAACGTGTTTCGAACAAGTTGCCCCGAAAGATTCGAAGTGGAAGAAACGTTTGCGTTCGTGGGCTTTATTGCTCTAGCTTCCATTGTTGTACAGGCTGAAAAGTAAGTACATGACAAAAGCGATCACGCAACACGACGAATTGAACCATGCCGAAGTGACGATCGAAAAGGCGGGGATGCTGCCGCTCAAATACTGGCTCGAAAATCGAAAAGGGGATTGATGGGCTCGAGGAGTCTTCCCTGATGGATCACGGAAACGGGCTCGACTTCGCGGCGGCTTCTATACCGGGAAAGAGCCTTTAACGTTCTTGGACACGTCGTCTGGTTTTCTCCGGTGAAGTTCGGTAGTTTCAAGGCCGAACTTCTGTTTTGATCACAAACTTTTGTATTGGAATTATGAGACACATCATCTTTTCGGTTTGCTGTTTAGCGATTGCATGTTTGGGTTGCGCGAAGCCGACTGAGACGTTGGAAGCAGCATCCAAGGTCGAGCATTCTGGCTTCAAAATTGATAGTTCGCGGCTAACGGCTCCCTCTGGGTGGAAGAATTTTGAATATAAGTCCGAAGACTACCTGTTGGGGCTCAAGGATCTCGACGTCGCAACGGCAGACCCGTTGTTGCAAGATGCATGGAGATTTGTCGATTCAGATTCGCGTCCTCATCCGCACGACTTGCGGCGGATTCCCGGTTTCATGCTCGAGAGTGCAGAATGCTTTGCTGAGACGGGCGAAGTGGAGCGAGCGTTAGATCTCTTGCAGCGGATGGCGTCGAAGGAACTCGTGACCTCCGAGGATTTGAGTGACGAATATTTTCCATCTCTCGCTGAGAATGCACGGTTTATGGAAATTCGCAGTCAGCTGAAGAGCAAGTCCGACTTGAATGTGTCGGCAAAGCTGATGATACGCACTCCGCCACTGTTTGCTCTTGATGAGATCGCGGCAATTCCGTTGTCACCGTCATTCGTGGCTCCGCAAACCGGATCCGTAACCGTACTCTTCATCGGCACAAAACTTTCGAATTTTCAATACGCGGCCGAAGCGATCAAAGCGGGTGCGAACGTGATCGCAATTGTTGGGGCGGCTGACAAGCAAGTTGAAGGTTTGCAGGCATATGGCTACGACGGAGATATTCGTCGCGATTTTGGGCTGCGAAGCGACACCACTTTCATCGCAGACAAGAACAATCAGGTTCTCGCATACCTGCTGCCTCTGTCGGAGGATGGTTTGTGCACAGCGATCGTTGCTGATCTTCAGGAGCGATAAGCCACCGTTTCGTATTTTTTAACCTGCCAATTTTTTAACCTTTCTCGGTATCTCGGATGCGTGGGCGTCCACGGTCGACAGTGGTGACCGCTATTGCTTCGCGAGTTAGCTGCTACGGCGGTGTCGAAATTCCGCGAATTCCAAGCCAGAGATTACGATCGCTGTCGCCGCTATTGATCGTCGATCATTCATTGATAGCGAGGGTATCCCATTCATGGAGCAGCTTGGGCCAAGTTGGAAGGGGTTGTTCCATTTACTGACGGTCACGCGTACATCTACCACGGACATGAAGACCCGCAGGATCGCAGCGACTGCGGCCCACAGATTTTCTGCTGCCCGGCGGCCAGAAAAAAAATTCCGGCAGTGATTTCCTGAGTCTGAAATGAACGAGGCTAAGTGGGAATTTACTTCCGCATAGGATCTGATTGGTTGGATGGGGCCTCAAGGGCCGAAAGTATTCTATATCTTCTTCTGTGATCCCGATGACCCAATGGCATTGAGTTTTGCAGGCGTAAGGGTAGGCGACATTCGAAATGTGCTGATGAAACGCCAGTCGCTCGATAGTTTTCTTGATAGCACTGACTGTATTGACACCCGCAGATAACGGTAAGCTTTTGACATCGCGAGGGACGAGCCGATATTCAAGGTTTTTGTTCAAAAGACCCGACGATGCGAGGGCGTTGTCTCGACCAACAACTTGAGTTTTGTTTCGTCGAGCCAATCATCATCGCTAGCCAGTCAGAACGTCCAGTCTGAAAATTGCCACACCTACACAAAACACTACAACCATCGCGGATAGATGCTATGACTGCTCGACTCGTTGCCAGCGCCGTGACCAAAGAAATGCTCTCCGTGGGCGTCGAGACCGTTGTGCAATGCGATTCATCAATTGGACGATATCAGGCCGTCTTTGAGGATGACGGCGAGACCGGCTACTTTTACGCTCTCGATACCGAGAAGGCGGACAATCCAATTCTCGATGCATTGCACATTTACAACGTTCAATCCGTTGCCGATAAAGACGAACCATCCGAACTGCATCTCATTTGGTCCGGTGATGGAATGAAGGCTGCGCTCTTCATTAATTCCTATCCCCACGCTATTTACAATTTCGCTGACGCCGTAGGTTGCTGTCGCACTGGCTTTCCTCCACCCGCTGACGCGTCCAAGACGCATGAATGGGACGAGTCGCAGATGGCCCATTTTTTTGCCGAGGAAGGAAAGTAATCAGGGCAGTGTACCCGTGAAGCGAAGTCGGGCGATTGGGCGTTTGGTCAAGTTCTCGTCGCGTCGGGTGATTGCAAGTGTTGCGTGAATAAATCATGAATCGATGGGGAATTCCTTCCGAAATGGAGTCCGCAATACGTGAACGCGATCAGGTTTGCGTTTACTGTGGTGTCGCCTTCACGGAAGCGTACTCGCAAGACGGATCTCGGAAACATCGGCCAACATGGGAGCATATTATCAACGATGCGAGCATTGTAACGTTGGACAACCTCGCGCTGTGCTGTAATTCGTGTAACGCAAGTAAGGGATCAAAGACCTTGGTTAATTGGCTGTCATCGGACTACTGCAGACGCAACGGTATTTCCAATGAATCGGTCGCAGACGTTGTTCGCGCCCATTTAGTAGAGTAACTGGGGAGTGCTCGGCGGGGGGCGTGGCGCAGACTGGTTGGTTGTGTTGACGCTCCTCAGGAAGTGGCGATTGCAGGGCAGAAAGATTGGTGCGACAGAAAGATTTTCGAGACGAAGTAACGCGTGCCTCATTCTTCTGACTTCATCTTTTTGTCAACCATTTTTTTGTTTGTAATTGCTCATCAGGGGACGTTGCGTTTTATTGGGATCGCGGTTGTCGATTCGTGTCGTCGGTTGAGCCGTGCTTCGATCGCTGTCGCCGCTACCGCGGCTAGGGTGGTGCGTTGGTGCCCAAAACCCCACGCTGACGCGTGGGGCTAAATGCTGCCGCCGCTACCGCGGCTATCGTGCGTTGCCCATTCGCGTGATTTGCGGGCAAATCTCTGGAAGCAAAACTTGGCTCGCGAATCATGCGAATTTCCGTCAATCTCCAATCCTCTCGCCGCCGACTTGATCGTGGTGGGCCGTGTGAAGTAATGCCAGGAAAAGAGGTGTCCACTGGGAGCCATTGGACAAGGTTCAAGTATTGTCATACCACAAGGTGAAATCGGTGGCAAACTGAGAGCGCAAAGCGTATTCTAACATCCGAGAGATGCCGTTCTGTTTACTTGAAGGACGGCTTCGGGTTTTACAAATGAAGCATCTCTTCCGTACTCGGTGATTCCTGTCGTTTTACCAGTTGAATGAAGCTACTTGAAATTAAATCAGAAATTGAGAAACCGCCTCGTCCTTGGTTTCAACTGTTTCGATTGTCTGTTAATCGCGGCGCTGCCAAAGAATGGTTCGGCTGCGAGCCATTTGTTGAATTCGTTGACGGACTGGGCAATGCTGACATTTGGGCAATGGAATTTGAGTGTGGTCTTCGAGTTGGTTGCGAGTTCTTGCACCTCGAAACCGGTGGCACCATTAGGGCGTCCGAGCCAAACGCCTCGCACGTTCAGAGACACCTCCGGCACTGGCAAGCAAAAATGGAACCGTATCCAGTCGGTACCTTTACCGATTTGGACAAAGCGACGATTCAACACTTCGCGGACCGCCACCCAGAGTTGCTCGAGCGGCATTCCTATCAACTGTGGCGAATGGGGGACGACGGCAACGAAATGGCCATTGGTGAACCAACGTCGTTTCTTGATGCGAGGTGCTGGCAACACGATCTGGAGTCTCGCAAACACAAACAGATCTATTGGATATCGAAGTATGCGATTAGCGAAGATTAGTGTTCTCTCCGACTTGAACGCTAATTGCCACTATTAGACGTTTCTTAAATCACGGTCTTGCCCATGTTTCCGCTGGTTATCGCCAGCTTGCTGAGTTGCTCGGTCGATTGGTGCTGGGGTTTTGATCATTAGGAGACATAGCGTTTTATTGGGCTCGTGGTCGTCAATTGAACTTGTCTGTTGAGCATTGCGACAATCGCTACCGCGGCTTTCCTGCGTTGCCCATTCGCGTTCATTCGCGGGCAAATCTCTGAAAGCAAAACTTGGCTCGCGAATCATGCGAATTTGCAGGCGTATCGCTAGGGGTGGCAACGCGTCGTGCAAACGCCTTCGTCGGATCGGAGGTGGTGCGCTCATCCTCGGGACGGTTGCGCCAAGGGGTTGGGGACGCTCTCGGGTAACGATCGATTGATCTGGAATGGTTCCACCCACAGGTCTATAGCTTGCGGCCGCTTTGCCGGCTATCAGTTTTTTCGTAAATCTTGTCGTCAATGCCAGTCGCATTGGGGCGGCCAGATTAGCTATATT
>NZ_JBFHFD010000321.1:0-9371 GCF_041583735.1 Novipirellula sp. | reverse complement strand
GCCGGATATCCACCGGCCGCTCGAACAGCTCTCGATCTTGGTCGAAGGTGAATTCGTGCTGCTGCGGCACGGTGAGGGATTGGTGGAACCGGGTGGCCAATTGCGGTTCGACTTTGATGCCCTCGATGATTTCGACGCCGCTGCGACCAAAGACGATGACTTTGCGGCGGGGCATGTGTTGTCGATGGTACGCGAGGACGACACCTCGTTTCCTGTGGGCAATCGCGCTCTGGATGACTCCGACGCCCTGCTGGTGGCCGCTTACCAGGCCGAGGATGAAGACGATCTGCAGCGAGCGATCGATTTCTACCACGCGATCTTAGCGCGAGACGGACCGCGGGCGGATATCAACTTTCAAATGGGTGAATTGCTGTACCGAATCGGCGAGACGATTGCGTCACGCGAACGCTATTACAGCGCGATCGAAATCGATCCCGAGTTCGTCGAAGCCCGTGCCAGCCTAGGAATCGTGCTGGCAGAAACGGGACAACCCGAACTCGGAGTGGCCTCGTTCCAAGGAGCCCTGCAGATCTTTGAAGACTACTCTGACGTGCATTACCATCTGGCCAAGACACTCGATTCGCTCGGCCGAACCAGCGAGGCGGTCCACCACTGGACGCGTTTCTTGGAACTGTTTCCCGATAGCCCCTGGGCAGACGAAGCACGTCTGCGGCTTGCCGAAAAACCGTAGGAGGTCTTGCTAAAGATCCGTTCACCCCCAGGAAACCGATTCACCCCAGGAAACAGCGAGCCTTAACAAGTTGCACGACGTGCCATCCCCCCATTTGCCTGCGAAAATGCGGCGTCAACCTAGTACGTCCCCGCCGGCCGTCGGTTGACACCAACCAACAACTGGCTGAGCGCTTGACGTAGTTCCCGAACCTTCAGCGGCAGTCCCAACATTTTGCGATTCGGTCCACGCAGCGCGGCTTGAATCAGATTGGTTTGTCGTCGATCAATCAAGAGGATGCTGGGTATACCGGAAGTTGTTTCGTCCTGGGCAAACCGGTTGTAGGCATCGACGGCGTCCGCCCCCAGGTCGGCGGCGCCAAAGATCACACAATCCGCTGGCTGCTCGTCGGCGGTAGCAAACCGGGCCAACGCGCGATTCGGATCCTGAATGATCAGAACGCGATATCCTCGTGCTTTCAAACGGTCGCGAATGGCGTTTTGTAGACCAATCTTTGACTCGACCAACAACACCACATAACCTTCGCCCTCGTTCGAGGGAATCTCGTCATCGTCTTGGTGTTCGGCCATCGGTTGATGGTAGTCGTCGGGGCTGCTGCCGGTGATCCCGCGCTCGAGCATCGTGATCGCTTTGCGAACTTCCGCGTTCAGCTCGGCAGCCGACTGGTACCGCTGGCTGACGTCAAACCGCATCGCTTTTTGAACAATCTGGTTTGCCACCCCTGGGACGTCGGGGGCATAGTCCGTCAGCGGTTTAATATCAATGAAACGGTTGACGTTCAAACGCGCCAAGCGGTCGCGAGTTTCGCTCAGTGCCGGCTCGCCCGCCAGCATGTGATAGAGCATATTTCCGGCAAAGAAAACATCGCTACGCGGGTCGTCTTTACGAACGCCCGAGCCCCGTTCCAGTGCCGCGTAATCGATTGCCCGCGCGTTTGGACAATCGGCAATCTGTTCGGGATTATTGCGATCGGCAAGCGCCGCCAACCCAAAGTCGACGAGTTTGGCTTTGCCGTCGGTCGAAATCAACACGTTGGATAATTTCAAGTCACGGTGCGAAATCCCCAGTGACGCGGCATGCGCGAGGGCCGACGAAATATCGCTGATCAAACTGAGCGCAAGATCCGCTGGCAGTTTTCCGCGGATACGAACCAGTTCACGAAGCGTTTGTCCCTCGACAAATTCCATCACCAGGAACGGGTTGCGAACGTCCGGAATAACGTCGTAAATGCTGACAATGTTGGGGTGCCGCAGCTTCAGCCCCATGCGGCCTTCACGCAAAAACTGCTCCAGTTCCTTGGGCTCGTCGCGGAATCGTTTGCGGAGCACTTTGACGGCAAAAATGTTCCCCTCTCGCTCGGCCCGGTAAACGCGAGCAAAGGTACCCGCACCAATCAAGTACTGGACCTTGTAATCACCGTAAAAATAGCCGCTGCGGTCCCCCCGCAACAATTTCTCGGTCTGCAGCGTTGAAACGATCTCCGACCGCTGCATCGCGTCAATCATGTCCTCCAGCGTGACATCGCCCGCTCCCAATTCGCTGCGGACACGGTCAACGGCGCGTGGATCCGCCAAACCATAGTCTTTGATTCGTTGTGCGAACTGATCGGGAGTCAAACTCATACAACTAGATCAAGAATGAGCGAAAAAAGAAAGAAACACCGACGCAGGACGAAACCTCGGCACAGCCCTCCATTTTACACGCAACTGCAACGGATTCACAGAACGGAGGGCTCAGAATTGAGAGCGGGACCGCAGCGGCACTTCTAGATTTGCCGATTGCAGCGGGCAAAGCGAGACACCCCGCCAGCCAATCCGACACGCAATCCGCTCGATGTCGGCGTGACTCGGCGTAATCAAATTGCGTTAGTCCTTGATCGCTTCGAGGGCATCGAGGGCCGCTCGGGTTTCCGCGATCCCACCAAACTCGCGGGTGAGGTGTTTCAATCGCACCAATAAGGGGAGCGAGACCTTTTGTTTCCGGTGGTTCGTCGTCTTCGCGGGTTTCGCCGCAGCTTCACCGCCTGCCTTCTTGCCGCTTGGGCGACCCGGTTTTCCGACCTCACCCTGTTGTCGTTTTGAATTCGAGCGAATGGTACTGACGTATTGCGCCGTCACTTCGATTCCTTGTTTCTTCAACTCGGCGCTGACCTGAAGCGGCTTGGCATTGGGATGCGCCTTGTAGTAGTCACGGATCGCCTTGGCGCGATTGACACCCGAAGATTTCTTTTTAGCCATGATGAGAGTTCCAGCTTGAATGAGCATAGGTCGCCGGTCTCGAAACAAAGATAACGCTAAGTTACCGTAGAGCAACTACCGAATCTGTCAATCTTTGTTTTCCATCGGCTCGCCGACAAAAGCGGATAACCGTGCAACTCGATTTAAGCTGACCCGCCAAACGGCCAAAACGGTCGGTCTACATCCGCGCGACGACGTTGATGCCCAACAACGACAAGGCAACGCGAATGACGCGGCCGGTCAATGCTACTAAAGCCAATCGGAGCGATGCGATCGCTTCACTTTCCGCTTTCAACACATGACAATTGTCGTTGAACACCGCATACGCTTTTGCGGTTTCATAGAGATAGTCGACCAAGGCGTTGGGGGCGTAATCCTGATGCACCGAAACAAGTGCCTCTTCAAATCTTAGCAATTTGACGGCCAGCGCCCGTTCCGCAGGATGGGTGAATTCGGTCAACTCGGAATCGATCGAGATCACTTCGGAATCAGTCACCCCCGCTTTTCGCAAAATACCTTGGGTGCGAGCGTAGGCGTATTGCACATAGGCGGACGTGTTGCCTTCGAGCGCAACCATCTTATCCAAACTGAAACTGTAATCGCTGGTGCGGTGGTGTGACAAATCAGCGTACTTGATCGCGCCGTGGCCGACGACCTGAGCAACTTGTTCACGTTCCGCATCGTCCATCGGCGGATCAATTTTTTCGATCCGTTCGGGGTTGCAAACGACTTCGCGTGCGCGATTGACCGCATCATCCAACAACCCTTCTAATCCGATCAGCGTGCCGCTACGTGTTTTTAGCGGTTTGCCGTTTTCGCCTAGCACCGTCCCGAAATTAACGTGAACCATCTTCACATTTTCCATCCCAATCTTTCTCGCAACCGCAAACAACTTATCAAAGTGCTCGCTTTGTCGGCTGTCGACGACGTACAAGATTTCATCAGGATTGAATTCTTCGAGTCGATACTTCAGGGTTGCAATGTCGGTGGTCGCGTACAGAAACGCACCGTCTTTTTTGCGGACGATCATTGGCGCGTCAAATTCATCTAGAAAGACGCACACAGCACCTTCGCTGTCGCGAGCGAGCCCCCGCTTCTCGAGATCCTCGACCACGGGCTCGAGCATCGAGTGGTAGAAACTTTCACCCAGTGTGTGATCAAACGTCACATTCAAACGGTTGTAGATGCGATTGATTTCATCCTTACAGTGCGGCAGGAACTTGGTCCAAAGCGCAATATTCTCGCTGTCACCTTGGTGCAGTTTGACGGTTTCCTGAAGTACCGCGTTTTCGACATCCGGGTGTGCGTTGGCTTGCGCGACCAATTCCGCGTCCGCTTCAACCGTTTGGATCTTTTCAAGAAGCGATTCAGATTGCGTTTCGAGCGATTCGACCTTCTTCTTGGCCGATGCTAACGCCTTCTTCGCATGCTTTTGTGCTTTCGGATCCGCGGCGGCTTGAAGTGCTTGTTCCGCTGCAGCGACTTCGGAATTCGCATCGGTCAATTGAGCCGGAATTTGCTCGACTGCGCGTTTGGCCTTTCGATACTCGATCAATTGATTCACAAATCGATAAAGCGACGCGAGTTCGGTAACCGGATTTTTGGCCACCTTGTCCGCGTCACCAAAATGTTTGTAACCATAGATGATGATGCCGAACTGAGTCCCCCAATCCCCGAGATGATTATCGGTGATCACATCGTGCCCGAGAAATGCCAAGGTTCGCGCGATCGCATCACCAATCACCGTGCTGCGGATATGACCCACATGCATCGGTTTGGCCACGTTGGGTGACGAAAAATCGACAATGACCTTGCGTTTCGGGTTTGCGAGCGAGACCAGACAACGCGGATCGGCAAGCATGTCGCGGAGCGACTGCAACAGAAACGAGTCTTTCAAACGCAGATTGATGAACCCAGGACCGGCGATTTCAGGCGGTTCACAAACTGCGTCGAGATCCAGTTTCTCGACAATCCCCGATGCCAACTCACGTGGATTTTTCCCAATCTGTTTCGACAACGGCATCGCACAGTTCGCTTGGTAGTCACCAAACTTGGGATCGTTGGTCGAGCGGATCATCGAAGCAAACGGACTCGGGTCTTCGACGAACGTTTTAAGTGCCTCGGCAAAGCGAACACTAAACTGATTCGGGAGATGCATCGTGCAAAATTCCAGCCAAGAAGCGATGGGAAAGTTGGAAGCGTGCGGCATTTCGGACCGCAGCGAGATGACAGGCGTCAGTGAGCTCCGCCAATCAATAGCGATGGCGTGACGTTCGCACAGCCAATGTCCGGCCGGATTCCCCAGTGACTGGAAATTTGCTGGCGACGAACATTCACAGGCTCAAAAATTCTAACGAACACCACGTTCGTCAGCCTAGGCGTTTGGTTTCAGCCCTAATTCCTCGAGCGGAATCGGTTTGCCGTCAGCCCACAACGATTCGAGATCGTAATATTCACGAGTTTCTTCGTCGAACAAGTGAATCACGACGCTGCCGTAATCCAGCACGATCCAATGACTGTCCTGGTACCCTTCGATCCCCAACCGTTGGTCACCGAGCGTTTTTTCCAAGACATCGTCGATTTGCTCGCTGATCGCATGCAATTGACGCCGGCTCGAACCGGTCGCAAAGACGAACAGGTCAAATTCGGCGGTTTGTCCGCAAACGTCCAAAACCATGACGTCTTGGCCTTTGTTCTCCAAGGCGACTTTTGCGGCTGCGGTTGCCAATTTGCGGCTGTATTCGACGCCATGTGGCCGAATCGCACGCGAAGGCTGAGCCATGGGATTTTTTTGCGCAGCGTCTTCCGGCGGAGTCGTTTTACTCGCGTTTTCGCTTGAGTTTGGCGTCGGGAGGGAAGCGTCAGCGTCTGGGGCGGTTTCGTTAGCTTTTTCTGTCATAGCCCGAAGTTTAATGGTTTTCAAAATTCTGTCACGCACCACAAGGGCAAAACGGAGTGAATATGGACCGGATTATGCCCCCCGCTCCCGGCGATCCCGCTCTGCGGGCCGCTTGAACAGACACCAATGCCCCCTCACCCGTTCACCTCATTGTCCCCCAAAAAATTCATTTGCGATGTTTCACCCCCTGCCGCCCCCTTTTCAGGTCGCTGTGAATCCAAGACGTCATCGATCTATTTCCCGCAGTTTGCCGAGCTTTTACGGTGGTCTTCACTCGGGACTGACCACGGAATTCTCGGCACACCGTCTCGCCCGCTCTCGGCGTGAAACTCGACTCCGTGGATTTTCCTCATCATCGAATGAAAGGTTACGGCGGGATGCACGTCGGATTGTCAATCAACCTCTTGCGCAACGGCCAACCGGCCAACGCCCTTGCGGTTGTCGCACGTGGTCTTGTAACACGCATGGAACGATCCGGCCTTTCTCGCAAAGACTCATAATGAAAAATCTTCGTCTAAGTACAATGATGCTATTGCCAGCCGTACTCGCCGCTGCGAGCGGATGTAGTGGAGGAGCTAGCTTTGGCTTCGGTCGCACGGTTTTCGGTCGCACGGTTTCAAGCGATCTGACGGGCGTAGTCGATGAATCCGATGCAATCCAGCAGGCTGCGATCGCGGACGCCACCTCCGCTTCGCCCCCTTCGTCCTCCGCCGCCGTTGACACATCTATCGCAACCGTCTCGGCGACAACTCCTGCAAACCACGCGACGACGACATTAGCCAGTGCCAATTTGGCCCCTTCACCAATCGCCAGCAGAGAAACGCCCCACAAACCGGACGGTCCCGCACTGATCACCCTGCCTCCCAATGGCGATCTCGAATCCGTACTGGCCAAAGCCAATGGTAACGTGCTGCTGGACTTCTACGCCGATTGGTGTGGACCGTGCCGCAAGCAAGCTGTGATTTTGCACGAGTTGGAAGAAACCGCTGCCGAAAACGACACGCTGATTGTGAAGGTCAACGTCGACGAACACAAACAGATCGCTCGCGAAATGCAAGTTTCGAGTCTGCCTACGTTGGTGATGGTCAAAGATGGCGAGATCGTCAAGCGTCAAACCGGCTTGGCTCGCAAAGCCGACCTCGTCCATTGGATGCAATAATTCGCCGTTGCAGTCTCATTTTTCTGCCGCAACAATTTTTCGGTCTCTCCATCGACCGAGCAACGAACGACCGCAATTCGCAGCCATCCCGAGACACGACGCATACCGTCAATCGGCAACAGTCGAACCTGTCACGGCCCAGCGATCGGTGCTTGCCCACACCGTTGCCCCGTAAAGCACGCCAACAGGCTACGCGCAAAGAGCCGCGGCAGCGATCGTAATCACTGGCTTGGAATTGGCAGCATGATGACTCCGCAGTCGCAGCAAATTCGCGATGCGATCGCAGGCACGTTCCATTCAACCGAAGGTTGGGCAGGAAGATGGAAGGGGCAGGAAAATAACTGACTCATTCCGCTCGGCCACTCCTTCCGCCGCAGACCGTCTGCACCCGAGATACCGCGAAAGGTTAAATGATGGAAGGTTAAAAAATGGAAATCAACGTCAGCGTTCAATCCCATTCGCAAACCGACATCGACGTCTCATTTTTCTTTCGCACCAATTTTTCTGTCTCTCCACCGACCGAGCAACGACGAAACGCAAGTCGCTGCCAGCCCGACAACCAACACATACCGTCAATCGGCAACCGTCGAGCCTGTCACGGCCCAGCGATCGCTGTTTGCCCACGCCGTTGCCCCGTGAAGCACGCCAATAGGCTACGCGTGAAGAGACGCAGCAGCGATCGTAATCACTGGCTTGGAATTGGCAGCATCATGACTCCGCAGTCGCAGCAAACTCGCGAAGCGATGGCAGGCACGTTCCATTCAACCGGGTGGTTGGGCAGGAAGATGGAAGGGGCAGAAAATAGTTGACTCATTCTGCTCGGTCACTCCTTCCGTCGCAAACCGTCTGCACCCGCGATAACCGCGAAAGGTTAAAAGATGGAAGGTTAAAAAATGGAAATCAACGTCAGCGTTCAATCCCATTCGCAAAACGTCATCGACGTCTCATTTTTCTGTCGCACCAATCTTTCTGTCTCTCCACCGACCGAGCAACGACCAAACGCAATTCGCTGCCAGCCCGACAACCAACACATACCGTCAATCGGCAACCGTCGAGCCTGTCACGGCCCGGCGATCGGTGCTTGCCCACAGTGGCCCCGTGAAGCACTCCAATAGGCTACGCGTGAAGAGCCGCTGCAGCGGCGGCAGCATTTAGCCCCATGCGTGAGCATGGGGTTTCGGGTACGAAAAAAAACATAGCCGCGATAGCGGCGGCAGCGATCGTAATCACCAGCTTGGAATTGGCAGCATGATGACTCCGCAATCGCAGCAAACTCGCGGGGCGATGGCAGGCACGTTCCATTCAACCGGGTGGTTGGGCAGGAAGATGGAAGGGGCAGGAAAATAACTGACTCATTCCGCTCGGTCACTCCTTCCGTCGCAAACCGTCTGCACCCGAGATACCGCGAAAGGTTAGAAAATGGAAATCAACGTCAGCGTTCAATCGCAATCCCAAATCGCCATCGCAGTTTCATTTTTCTGTCACACCAATTTTTCTGTCTATCCACCGACCGAGCAACGGCCAGACGCAAGTCGTCGCCAGCCCGACAACCAACGCATACCGTCAATCGACAACCGTCGAACCTGTCACGGCCCAGCGATCGGTGCTTGCCCACGCCGTTGCCCCGTGAAGCACGCCAATAGGCTACGCGTGAAGAGACGGAGCAGCGATCGTAATCACTGGCTTGGAATTGGCAAAATGGTGACTCCGCAGTCGCAGCCAACTCGCGAAGCGATAGTAGGCACGTTCCATTCAACCGAAGGTTGGGCAGGAAGATGGAGGGGGCAGGAAAATAGTTGCTTCATTCTGCTCGGCCACTCCTTCCGTCGCAAACCGTCTGCACCCGCGATAACCTCGAAAGGTTAAAAAAATGGGAGGTTAAAAAATAGGAAACGGTGGCAAGGACGAACCGGGACCGAGCAACGATCCGTGTTGCTGAATGACAATGAGTGGTCCAGCATGATGGGAACATTGACCATCGCAAATCGCACACCAATGACGTGGTGCGATCAGACTGAAGAAGGCAGAAGGCCAGACGAATCGGGGACAGACGAATGAAACCAGACAAAGATCAATCGAATCATTCAGCGAGCCGTGACAGCGATCGACGCGTCGTTCAACCGACGACAGGAATTGACGACAAGTTCCAGGCAAAAAAATAGATAACAAAAAGATGAAGATCTAAAAGTAGGCCACTCGTTTTTCCGGCGTCCCAATTTTTCTGTCGCACCAATCTTCCTGTCTACCACCCACGTTCCCAGCCGAGCACTCCTCACTCCTCACTCCTCACTCCTCACTCCTCACTCCTCACTCCTCACTCCTCACTCCTCACTCCTCACTCCTCACTCCTCACTCCTCACTCCTCACTCCTCACTCCTCACTCCT
>NZ_JBFHFD010000320.1:0-9393 GCF_041583735.1 Novipirellula sp. | reverse complement strand
GTGAACCAGGATCGCGTGTCCGAGTAACAGCAGACCGAGCAAGATGAACGACATCTGAATCGCGTCGGTCCACGTGATCGTCCACATCCCGCCGAGCAGCGTGTAGCCCGTTCCGATCGTCGCCACCGCCACGATACCCCATTCTCGGGGAATCCCAAAAAACACATCTAGCAATTGGGCGAGAGCAAAAAACTGGGCAGCTACCCAGCCAAAATAGCTGGGTACGATGATCAGCGACGACATGACCTCGGCCGTTTTTCCAAACCGGCGGAAAAAGAAATCGGGAACGGTCAAAATTCCCATCCGCCACATCGGTGCGGCGACAAACAAACCGGCGAGCAGCAAACAGCCTGCGATCCCGATCGGATCGAGCATCGCTTTGCGAAGCCCCTCGTTGCCGACTTCGTCCGCGGTCGTCATCAGCGACTCGGCACCAAACCACGTCGCGATAATCGTGATCGTGGCCAGCGACGTGGGCAGTCGACGGCCTGCGAGTACAAAATCCTCAACGTTGCGGACGCGGCGTTGGGCGATAAAGCCAACCACGTACATGGCGATCAGATAAACGATCAAGGCCCCCAAAAACAGAGAGTACATCCCCGAGGGCAGCGCAGAGGATTCAGGCATAGGCGTAGGAAGGCAAAAGGATCCCGAGACCGGCTCAAATTTGTCGCGACATATTAGCGAAATCTTACTCCCTGCCGACCCCCAAAACACCAGAAAAACGCGAAAGATTCCGACCACGATCAGTCAACCGGCACGCCAGCGATTCTGGCAGGCCGCCTACCGCCTTTCTGGCCACCCAAGGCAGCGCTTTTAGGTTAACCCCGTATCCAACCGTGTGGTGCTGTCTCGGCAGGCCCATTGCCGCCCGAGGGGAGCAAAGACAGAGTTTTTACGAGCGGTCACCGAACATCTGCTGCCTCACAAGGAACGCTTTCCTTATAAGGCCGCGTGTGACGCCATTTTTCGTCACACCGAATTAAATGGAGTATTACGTCTTCACGAATTCACGATGAGACAAGCTAGCCATCCGAAAGGGATCTTAAAATTCGGGTCGCTTTCGTGCGAAACAAAACGGGTGTTTCAAGTCCGGTGTATCAATTCGTGTTCATCACCCAACAACGTTTGTGCAAGATGAGATGCATCGTCTGGACGAACTCGACAAGCGTCTCAAATACCCTTCGAAATCTCCGGCTAAGGACGTTCGGAACAATAATTGGCGGGTGGTGGTGGATGAGGCTCCGAATCCTGCAGCTTCATTCAGCCAAAAAGGACTCGTTGCCTCGTCCACTAGGGAAAATGCCGCCAGCGATTCATCCGACGGTGCTAAGAGAGTTTTCCGTCGTTTGCTACTTGGCCAGTCAGTTTCGTGTAGAATGCGGGTCCCGCCCGCCTGAACTCCCTCCCCAAAGCCTCGTTCGCAGCCCGCCTGTGTTGGTGATCAATCATGTTGAAGCCGCTCTATGGACTAGATCGTCGTGGTTTGTTGCGTGTCGCTGCCGCTGGAGTCGTAGGGGCATCGCTGCCGAGATTAAGTGCAACGGCGGCCGAGCCACTGCAGACCAAGCCGATTGGGTTCGGCAAGGCCAAGTCGGTGTTGATCGTGATGCTCAGCGGTGGTCCTAGCCAACTGGACATGCTGGACCCCAAGCCCGAAGGCCCGACGGAGGTTCGCGGCGAGTTCGCTCCGATCGCGACCACGATCCCAGGCGTCACCGTCTGTGAACACCTGCCAATTTTAGCCAAGCAAACCGATCGCTGGGCCATCGTCCGCACGTTGGCACATCGCGAACACAATCATTTGCTGGCGACCCACGTCGCACTGACCGGTCGACCGACACCGGTACCGCGTGGCGGATCGGATTTAGATCGTGTTGAAACTCGCAACGACTTTCCAAACTTTGCCGCCGCGTTGGATTTCATTCGGCCACGCGGCGATGGTCTGCCCTCAGGCGTCTCGCTGCCGAATTACTTTATCGAAGGTCCGCTGACATGGCCGGGGCAACATGCGGGATTTCTCGGTGCCAAACATGATCCCTGGCAAATCAATGGCGATCCAAACGAAAAGGATTTTCGGATCCAGGCGCTTTCGATGCGTGATGGGATCACCACGGATCGACTGCAATCACGGCGCCAACTTCTGGACAATCTCAACCGCGGACGTCGCAACTTAGCGGGACCGGAAACCGATTCCCTCCGCGATCAGCAAGACCTCGCCTATGGTTTGCTAACCTCGGGGAAGTTGACTCAAGCGTTTGAGATCAACCGCGAGTCCGACGAAACACGAGATCGCTACGGTCGCAACAAGTTCGGTCAATCGTTGTTACTGTCCAAACGCATGATCGAAGCTGGAGTGCCCGTCGTGCAAGCGGCAATGGGCATCGTGCAAACTTGGGATACACACGTTGACAATTGGGGGCGACTCAAGAACACGCTGTTGCCGCAGTTGGATCAAGGTCTCGCCGCGCTGACCGATGACTTAACCGCATCGGGACTGCTGGACGATACTTTGTTGATTGTGATGGGCGAATTCGGACGAACGCCCAAAATTTCAACACTCCCCGGCCAAACGATTCCCGGTCGCGATCACTGGGCACATGCTTACTCTGGATTGTTCGCCGGCGCGGGTGTCCGAGGCGGACAAGTGCTCGGCCAGACGGACGCCCAGGCAGCGTACCCCGTGACGAATTCCTGGTCACCGGCAGATATTTGCAGCACGATCTTCAACGCCTTGGGGGTCGACTCGGATGCTGCGCTGATGGATCCGCTGGACCGTCCCCATCATTTACTCAACGGCAGCGTGATCTCGAATCTCTACACAGGAGCATCCGCATGACCCCTAAGTCCACTCTAAATCCGTCGAGCACTTGTCAACACACCGGCTGGTCACGTCGTAGTGCGTTGCAAGCTGGTGCGATAGGGATTCTCGGGCTGGGCATGAACCATTTGACCGGACTGCGTCAGGCGTTTGCGGCGGATGGTGTTCAGCCGAGTGGGAAAGCCAAATCATGCATCTTCATTTTCTTGTCGGGCGGACTTTCGCAACACGACAGCTTTGACATGAAGCCGGAGGCGCCAGAGAACATTCGCGGCGAGTTTCGGCCACGGTCGACCAAGACACCCGGACTGCAGATCTGCGAGCATCTGCCGCAATTGGCTCAGCGCAGCCAAATGTGGTCGCTCTGCCGTTCCCTCACGCATAGCTCCAACGAACATTCCGCCGCCCATCACATCATGTTGACCGGGCGCTCCGAGTTGCCGACCGGGTTCAGTCCCAATCAGTCCAGTCGTACCGATCACCCTTCGAGCGCTGCAGGGGCCGGTCATGCGATGCGGTCGCGACAGCAACACAATTTGCCAACCGCCGCGGTGTTGCCTGAACGTTTGATCCACAGCAGTGGTCGCGTGATCCCTGGCCAACATGCAGGTTCGATGGGCCCCAGGCACGATCCTTGGATGATCCAAGCGTCGCCGTTTCATAATACATCCTATGGTGCGTTTCCCGAATATAAGTTTGACCACCAGGATCGCGGCAAACCCGACGAACGTTTGTTTCAAGCACCGCAACTTTCATTGCCCGACGGATTGGGAATGCACGCGATCAATGGGCGATTGGCGTTATTGGAATCATTGAATCGACAGCGTGAGACGCTCGCGGGTTTCGCTCAAGTCGAGAACTTTGATCGACTGCGGCAAGGTGCTGTGTCGTTGCTGACCGAGTCAGCGGTTCATCAGGCATTGGACGTGACCAATGCGGACACCAAGGACTTGGATCGCTATGGACGCAATTCTTTTGGTTGGTCGTTGCTGATGGCCCGACAATTGGTCAGTGCCGGCGTCAGTTTGGTGCAAGTGAATTTAGGAAATGACGAAACGTGGGATACACACGGCAACGCGTTTCCGCACCTGAAGAACAATCTATTTCCTCCGACCGACCAAGCTGTCTCGGCGCTGTTGGACGATTTGCAGTCGACGGGTGAATTGGACGAGACGTTGATAGTCATGGCCGGTGAATTTGGTCGCACGCCACAAATCACGTGGTTGAAAAAGCATTACAAACTGCCCGGTCGCGATCACTGGGGTGCCGTTCAATCGGTGCTTTTTGCGGGCGGTGGCATCCGAGGCGGCAACGTGGTCGGCAAGTCCGATGCGCAAGGCGCGTATCCGGCCGAGCAACCGGTGAAGCCCGAGAACTTTGCTGCCACGATTTATGATGCACTGGGAATCCCAGCCGCTGCGGCTTGGCACGATGCCGAGAATCGACCTCACCATATTTATCAGGGCGAACCCATCGCGGGGCTGAGTTAACAAGATGTCCTTCAAAAACACCAACCATTTGACGGGCTGTCACGCCTTTCGTCGATCCAATCGTCCGAGTCGCCGGCAAGTGCTGCAAGCGGGTGCGATCTCGGCACTCGGATTGGGTATGGGTGATTTGCAATCGCGATTGGCCCACGCCGAGCAGAGCGGGATTCAATTGCCGAGCAAACGAGCCAAGGCGTGCATTTTTCTGTTCATGTGGGGTGGGCCGAGCCAGCTCGATACGCTGGACATGAAGCCTGATGCACCGGCCGAGGTTCGTGGGACGTTCAACCCGACGTCCACCAAAGTGCCCGGCATCCAAATCTGTGAGCACTTTAGCCAACTTGCCACGATGACCGACAAGCTAGCGATCATTCGTTCGCTAACGCACGATGATCCCGCTCACTTGTCCAGTGGTCATGCGACGCTCACCGGGCAGCCCGCTCCGGTGCTCAAGAGCGATAAAGATCCCCCCAGTGCAAAGGACTCGCCGCATTTGGGTGCATTGGTGTCCAAATTGCGGCCGAGCGATAGCGGTTTGCCCTCGTTCGTGGCGATGCCTTGGAAAGCGTTTCATCCGGCCGCACCGGGCGGTGAAGCTCCTGGCCAACACGGTGGCTGGCTCGGCTCGGCCTACGATGGCATGTTGCTCGGCGGCGATTTGAACGATCCCAATTGGCATCCGCAAGGTTTGACGTTGCCAGCGGATATCGGTCTTCAGCGGTTGGAATCGCGTGTCGAGTTGTTGAAAATGCTGGACGGCCAACGAGCATCCCTGCATCGATCTCTCGGTGCTGCGAACTACGAAAATCATCAATCACGGGCGATCGAGATGATCGGTAGCAGCAGCGTCCGCTCGGCGTTTGATCTCGCTCAAGAAAGCGATGTCACCCGCGAGCGTTATGGACGAAACATTCACGGCCAAAGTGTGCTGATGGCGCGGCGACTGGTCGAGCATGGCGTGCCGTTGGTTTCCGTCAATTGGCACAACGATGGCAAGAACTTTTGGGATACGCATGGTGACAATTTCAATCGTTTGAAGAACGACTTGATACCACCGGCGGACCGAGCACTATCGGCGTTGCTGCAAGATTTGGAAGAACGTGGTTTGCTGGACGAGACCATTGTCGCGTGGGTTGGAGAGTTCGGACGCACGCCAAATATCACGAAAAACAACTCGGGACGCGAGCATTGGCCGTACTGCTATAGCGGCATTTTAGCCGGCGGCGGAATTCGGCCCGGCATGGTTTATGGTGCCAGCGATAAACATGCTGCCTATCCCGCGTCCAATCCTGTTTCACCCCAGGATTTTGCGACCACGATCCTGCACGCGATGGGGCTGCCGACCGACGCCTCCCTGCTGGATCGCGAACAACGCCCCCACCGAATTTCCTCCGGCAAAGTACTGCACGAGTTACTGACGTAACCATCCCCGAGAGTTGATCCTATGCGAAATCCAACCACTGCGATTTGTTTATCGAGCCTGTTGTGGGTGTGCGTCTCACTGCACGCCACCGCTCAAACAATCACCGCAGTTCAAACGCGGACCTACAAGCCGGGGCAAACCACACAGCTGACGATCCAAGGAACCGACTTAAACGATTCACTGCGGTTGGCATCGAGTGAAAAAAAACTCGGTTGGAAAATCGAAAAACTCGAACCCACGGCGGCCGTCGTCGCGATCACGTTACCCAGCGACTTCCAATTGGGACCGCACAGTATCTGGCTTACAACCGCCACCGGAGCGATCAAGCAACACACCCTGTTTGTCGACGATCTGGATGCAGTTCAAGACAGCGGCAAGAACCATACGACGCAAACGGCACAAGAAATCAGCACAAAAACGACCGTCGAAGGTGTTTGCGATGTATCGCTCAGTGATTTCTATCGCATTCACGTCAGCGCCGGGCAGCGAATCGCCGTTGAAGTGCATACTCAACAGCTGCGTTCCGCGATGGACCCGGTACTGCGGTTACTGGATGCCGAGGGAACGACATTGATCGATGCCGACGACACCTCGATTGGTCCCGATTGCCGATTCCGTTATCAATTCACAAATGCAGGCGACTACTGGATCGAAATTCGCGATAGTCGAAATGCGGCGGCTGGTGCAGTGTATCAATTACGAGTCGGCGACTTTCCCATCGTCAACCAGTGTTTTCCCCTCGCAGCTCGCAGTGGCGAGAAGACATCGATTGCCTTTACCGGACCCGACGGAAAACTCGTCGCGCCGCGAGAAATTGAGATTCCCGCCGATACGGATGGTGTCATCCAAGTCCAGGCAAAACTCGACGAGGGTCAATCTTCAAGTTGGCTGCCGCTGTATTGCAGCGAACATCCGCAGTTCGTTGAATCAGCAACACAGCAGACCCTGACGCTACCGATTGGGATTAGCGGTCGTTTGCAACAACCGCAAGAAGTCGACAGCTATCTTGTTCGCGGCGTCAAAGGGCAAGTCGTTCGCTTCTCAGCGAAAACTCGCAGTCTGGGCAGTCCCACCTTGTTGCAAATGCAATTGTTCAGCGCCGCAGGAGCGAAGATCGCAGAAACCACCGTCAGCGATGCTGACCACTGGAGCTTTGATGCCACACTACCCGGCGACGGTGACTATCGCTTGGACGTCAGCGATCTGCTCAAACGTGGTGGCGAGGAATTCAGTTATTGGATTGAAATCATTCCGGCGGGATCGTTCACAATTGCCCTCAAAGCGGATGCGGCGACTCGCCAGGAATTCAGTATCCAGTCTCAAAGCGGTGCCTGTGCAATCGACCTGCAAATTTCGCGGTTTGGTTACGATGGTGAAATCGATTTGGCCTTGTCCCAGCCGGAACAAGGTTTGCAAATTTTAAATCCACGGATCCCTGCCAAGGCGGAAACAGCGAGGATTTATTTAACCGCGAATGCAGAATGGAATCCGGCCCGCTTCGATGTGTTTCAGCTTGTGGCAACGTCGGTCAGTGACCCGGCGCAAAGCTGTCGCGTGAATAGCCACTCGCTTCGCCGCACCAAAGAACCGTTTGTGCTCGCACCGACGTCGCAAGATCGCGGTGAGCTTGCGTTGGCGGCGGCAACGAAAACGGAATCGCCGTTTGCCTTCGACCCTGCAACCCCCATTCAGTTCGCTCGTCCCGTTCGTTCACACACAGCCTCACTGACACTCAAACGGATTCAAGCCGAGTTCAAAGCGGGTGTCGAAGTGCTATCCACGTCGCTGCCTGGCGGATGGACCGTCACGACGAAGCCGGAAAAGGATACCTACACGTTATCATTCGCTCGCAATGAGCAAGTGGTCAACGAACCCGAGCATTTGCCGCTGTTAGTCTTTGGCGAGTTCAATGGACATGGACGCATTGAAGCCTACGAGATGCCGGTCCAATGGATCGACCCCGTCAGCGTCAGTTTGAACGTTCCTGAGCCAATCATTCGCGGTGGTTCGGCCCGCTGCAGCGTGCAATTGGTACGTCAGGGGAATGATCCACAGCCGGTCACGATCGCGTTAGAAAACCTTCCAGCGGGTATCACCGCCGCACCGTCAATCGTGATTGCGGGCGATCAAACACAGGCAGAATTTGAGTTCCAGATCGCCGCCGACGCGGCTCTCGATACGGCGCTAGAAATAACGCTCAGTGCAGCCAGCAAGTTTACCGGCCAGGACTTCACGGTCCGCTCGACACACACGCTGCCGACAATCATTGATAGTCCCCACAGTCTGGTGGTCTATCCCAAAGAAATTAAATTGAACGATGCTCGCGGTCGGCAACAGATTGCGGTCACTGGGATGAACGAACAGCAATCGCCGCGTGACTGGACGCGTCATTCGCGAATCACGTCGTCCAATCCCCAGGTTGCCGAAGTGCGAGACGGAACTGTCTATCCGATCGCCGATGGCGAAGCTGAGGTCACGGTCCAAGTCGGCAGTCAACGCCAAAAGATTCCGGTGCATGTCACCAACATGCAGTCGCCTCGCAGTATCGAGTTTGAATCGGAAGTCCTGGTAGCGCTATCCAAGCAAGGTTGCAATGCAGGTGCCTGTCACGGATCGCCCAGTGGCAAGGGCGGCTTCCGTCTGTCTTTGCGTGCGTTCGACAAACAGCTCGATGAACTGACATTGATCCGCGAGGACTTTGGGCGACGCATCAACCCGTTGGAAGCCGAGAAAAGTTTGCTGTTGCTCAAGCCGCTGATGAGCGTGGCTCACGGTGGTGGCAAACAGTTGCATAAGAACGATGCTGCCTACAGTCTATTGCGAGATTGGATCGCGGGTGGCGCGGCCGCGGATCCTGCGGACGTTTCGCGAGTCACGCAGCTCGAAGTTTATCCGAACCAGAAGCAGATTCTGACGCTCGTCGACGGCGGACAACAACTCGCGGTGACCGCGTTGTTTGCCGACGGCCGTCGTCGCGATGTCACACATCTTGTTGCTTACGAAACATCCGATACATCGGTTGCTAGTGTCGACGTCAATGGCTTGGTGACGCCGTATGGTCGCGGCGAAGTTGTGATCTTAGTGCGGTTTCTCGAACACATTGAATCCGTGCCGCTGATGTTTGTCGAGAAAACAGACGGATTCGAGTGGAAGTCGCCGCCACCGAACAGTTATGTCGACGAACTGGCAAGCGTCAAGCTAAAGCAGTTGCAATACTTGCCGTCACAAACGTGCAGCGATGACGAGTTCCTGCGGCGTGTGAGTTTGGATGTACTGGGGATTCTGCCGTCGATCGAGGAAACCAAGTCGTTCCTCGCGGATACTGGCGAAGACAAACGTCAACGACTTGTCGACTCACTGTTGGAGCGTGACGAGTTTGCCAAGTTTTGGGCACTCAAGTGGGGCGACTTGTTGAAAATGACCAGCAAGTTGGTCGGCGACGAGGGTGTTTACAAATACAATCGCTGGGTTGAGCAGTCGCTGCGTGACAACTTGCCCTACGACGAATTCGCCAAACAATTGCTGACCGCCAGCGGCAGCACTCTGGCGAACCCGCCTGCGACTTTCTATCGTACCTCGACTGACATGAACGAATGCGTGGAAACGATCTCGCAGGTGTTTTTGGGGGCAAGATTGCAGTGTGCAAAATGCCACAATCATCC
>NZ_JBFHFD010000319.1:0-9414 GCF_041583735.1 Novipirellula sp. | reverse complement strand
TCGGACAGGTTAGAATAAAGCGTTGGCTGTTCCCTAAATCCGTCCCTGTCATCGTCGTTGATTGACGCTGTCCTCTTCAAAAACGCTGCTAACAATGAAAGATTCATCGGTTGGTCCAGCTGGACTGTTACACCCCGCACGCCAGCGTCGTTTGTTGGAAGGGTTGGAAGATCGGTTTCGATCCAGCGTGGCGGAACATCAATCGTTGATCGAGCGTCATGCCAAGGAAAGCGAAAGCGAAGAAACGACCCTGGGGTCGCAACGCGCTATCAAAACCGACGCCTGCCGGCACCTGCGACGAGGCATGCTGTTGGAATGGGACGAACAAGAAGAGAAGCTGACGAGCCAGTACGAAGCGTTTGCGATCAAAAACCGCCAAGAACTGAATCGGCTCGGCGCGGTCTATCGCAAAAAGGCCAGTGTCTGGAAAGATGCGATCGAACGCAAAGTCAAAGCACGCTGTACCGCGATTCACCATCAATACAACGAACGCAAAGACAAACCGGGGATCCACCGCGACAAAGAGATTGAGCAAATCAATCAGTCGTTGAATCGGATCTATGGCGACTTGGAATGGGCCCGAGCGCTGACGCTGCGGCGTTTAGATCGGCTGCCCGAAGTGCCGCCGGCGGAAACACCCGAAGACGACCAGCGGTTGCCCACACCGCATGATGTCCGCGAATCGATCGAAGCGATCGATACATTGACGCGGCGTTGTAAACAAACGGTGACGCAAATGCAGACGGGGGCGGCGTCGAAAATCGTCGACTCCTTTTACCTGCCCGCTGGCGTCGGCGTCTTTATCGTGATCTGGGCGCTGGCCGTCATGATGATGAAGTTCGATCCGCCATGGTTACCGATGGCGGCCGGTGTCCCCATCGCCGGTGTGATCGGGTTCACCATCTTTTTGCTACTGATGATGCCGCTCAAACGGATGACTCGCCAATTGCATCCGGTCGTCGAACGGATTGCCGAAGCGGCCGAAGAAGCGGCCGAAGCGGGACGCAAAATTGCCGCACGGACTGCCAAAGAAGCCGAAGTCGAACTGCTGAACCAACGCGATGCCCATCTTGAAACTGCGGCACGGTGGCGGACCGAACAACTTACCCTGCTCGAACAAACCATCAACACCGAGCGTGAACAGGCAAAACAAAAATTGCTCGCAGCGCTGAGCCAAGCCAACGGTGAATACAAGTCGGCTTGGAATCGAGTGAGCGAAACGATGCTGGCCAAAGCCGACACGTTGGCCAATCGCATTTCGACCGATTTAGCCGACACCGACCAAACGTTAACCCAGCAGCGGATTGCCGCAGCCGAGCGGCGGGATGCCGAGCGGGCTCGATTGGTCCAGCGACTCGAAAATGGTGTCCAGCGAGGAATTCGCCGTATCGCCGCAAGTACGTCGCGAGTTCGTTCACGATTTCCTGATTGGCAAACCGTGGCCGACGGTGATCTTCCGAGCCTCTCCACGACCGACTTTTTGCCGGTCGGACGATTGAAGGTGGACCGTCGATTGCGACATGTGCTCGAGACGTCAGCCAACCAAAATGGAAGCCCGACGCCGGCGCAGCATTCGTCGCTGCCATCGCCTGTGTCTGCGGTATCGACGGGCAATTCCATGACGTTGGTGGATATCAACGTTCCGGAATCACTGCCGATCGTGATGCACCGTCGACTGCATTGTGGTTTGTTGATTTCAGCCAACTCGTCACGCTTCGATCAAGCCATCGATGTTGCCCATCAAGTGCTGTGGCGTGTCTTGACCGGATCGGCACCAGGGCGAGCCAAGTTGACGCTGATTGATCCGGTCGGACGCGGCCAGAACTTTACCAGCTTTATGGCACTTGCCGATCATGACCCATCGCTGGTAGGGCATCGCGTCTGGACAAGCGAAACCCAAATCACCGAGCGACTCGGGGAAATCGCACAACACATCGAAGATGTTCTGCAATCGAGTCTGCGTGATCGGTTTCAGCGGATCGAAGACTACAACGAACTCGCCGGTTCAATGGCCGAACCCTATCGAGTGATTGCCGCGATTGGATTCCCCGAGGGGATGACGCGTGATGGCTACAAGCATCTACAGGCGTTATTAGAAAGCGGGCTGCGTTGTGGCATTTTTTGTGTCATCGTTTGCGACAAATCCAAGCCTTGGCCGGCGGAAACCCCGCTGCCCACTACGGACAAACTGCTGCGACTTGATCTTAATGACGACGGCGAATGGCGAGTCGTCCAGGATGGTTTGGATGATTTGCCCTTTGAACCTGATCCCTCGCCGCCGATGAAATTGCGGTCGGCGTTGGTCGATCGAGTGGGCAAGGCCGCGGTCGCCGCTTCGCGTGTCGAAATTCCGTTGGCGGATATATTGAAAGACAGCCAAGCCGCCGGCGGTTCCACTGCCGACCGCATCAATATTCCGATCGGCAGCCAGGGGGCCAATCGGCACCTGCCGCTCGATCTGGGCGAAGGCGTTCGCCAACATGTTCTGATCGCGGGCAAAACGGGATCGGGAAAAAGTACGCTGCTGCATGCGATTATCACGTCCGGAGCGTACCGCTACACGCCCGACGAGTTGCAGTATTACCTGTTGGACTTTAAGAAAGGCGTCGAGTTCAAACCGTATGCCGACGCGAGTTTTCCTCATGCCCGAGTGATCGGGATCGAGAGTGAACGTGAATTTGGCCGCAGCGTGCTGCAACGATTGGATGAGGAACTGCAGCAACGAGGCGAGAAATTTCGTGCGGCTGGGGTGCAGGAATTAGGGGAATATCGCAAGGCGAGCGGCCAGAAAATGCCTCGCATCATGCTGGTCGTCGATGAGTTTCAAGAGCTGTTTATTCGTGATGATCGCTTGGCGGGCGATTGTGCAATGTTGCTGGACCGCTTGGTCCGGCAAGGTCGTTCGTTCGGGATGCATGTTATTCTGAGCAGCCAGTCGTTGGCCGGCGCCTACTCGCTGCCTCGAGCAACACTTGGGCAAATGGCCGTGCGGATCGCAATGCAGTGTAGTGAAGCCGATGCCGCTTTGATCCTCGCCGACGACAACACTGCCGCTCGATTGATCAGCCGGCCTGGCGAAGCGATCTACAATGATGCCGGCGGTTTGATCGAAGGCAACCAACCGTTTCAAGTCGCGTGGCTGTCCGGTTCCGCTCATCGCGAGATGTTGCATGCGATTGCGATTCGAGACCAAGGGTATGTCGACTCGCTGCCTCCGGCGGTCGTGTTCGAGGGCAATCGGCCTTGTCGCTGGACCCCGCTGCTGGCGAATCAAGTGGTGCCGACGGCGGAAGACAAATCACTGTACGGATTGTTGGGCGAAGCGGTCGAAATTGGACCTCCGGTCGCCGTGAAATTGACTCGTGACACCGGCCGCAATCTGTTAGTGATGGCACCGGCGGATTCACGCGGAGCGGTCATCGCGACGTGTGTGGCAAGCTTCTGCAAATCCGATCCGCGTACCGAAGTGGTCTATTTCGACGGCGCTCGCGTGGATGACGGCGAGTCCGTGGGACCGTGGCTCAGTGAATCAGGAGTACCGTCCAAGATAATCAAGCTTCGTGACGTCGAAAACGAGATCGTTCGCGTGCATGGGATCGTTAAAGAACGGATGAAGGAGGATGGTGATTTTTCCCCCATCATTTTGGTCATCGATCCGCTCGAACGGTTTCGTGATTTGCGACAAGACGAATCGTTTAACTTTTCACTGGATGCCGCCGCAGGTCCCGTCAGCGGTGCGACCGCACTGCAAGAGTGTTTGCGGGATGGGCCCGCCGTCAACGTGTTTACCATCGTGGTCAGCGGATCAGCCGAAACATTATCACGATGGTTGCCGCGGGCTTCACAGCATGATCTGGAGCTGCGAGTGTTGGGGCGTATGAATACGTCCGATTCCGCACTGCTGATCGATACGCCCATGGCATCGGAATTGTCGGCCGCGACAATGTTGTTGTATGACGATACCGATGGCCGGATCAGCAAGTTCCGCCAGTGTGATCTTCCCAACGCCCAGGATGTCAAAGTCTGGTTGACGCCGTCCTGAGCCTGCGCCGCTCGATGCTTCGTCGAGGCCATCGTGAACGATTCAATAAGTCCCGCACCCCGAACGGCCCAGCGTGCGGCCCGATTCGATCTTAATCGAAAATGACGTCGTTTTGATTTGCGAGTCGTGTCGTCAAATCGACGCCAGCCTTGGAGTCTGATTTCGTGAAACACGAGGAAAACGCAGTTTTTTTCATTCGGCATGCTCCGTGCGTTGTGAAACTCACATCACTCACCCGCATTTTCCTGGAGCCTAAAGATGTCACGTCTCTTTGCTATCGCCACTCTGTTTTCGGTCGTTTTCGCGAGCGGTCAAGCCGATGCGCAAGTCACCTCGTCTCCGCATTACCTGCATTCGCAACCCTATCACGGACCGGTGCATGGTGGTGACTGGGGACACGATTATTGGCACGCTCCGCCTCATGTTCCCAGTGTAGCCCAATTGGACGAGTACGCGGACCAATTGGCCAAGGTCGCTCGCCATCTGCACGAAGACGCCCACAAGTTGTCTCAGGACTACGAGCATTCGCATTCGATTGAAGGTTATGTCGATCAAGTCGATCGTTTGCAACAACACATGCATACGATCTTGCACGAAGCCGCCGAACAGAATCGACTTTCGACGGGGTTGCTCTCGCACATCAAGAGTGATGTCCGTCAAGCCAAATTGTTGTTTTCTCGGTTGTACGGCGAGCTGCAGCATCAAGGGTATGACGGAGCCCGCACAACCGACTTCTACGCGATGGCTCACATGCGAGAGGTGATTGTTTCGGAAGCCAACCCGTTGATTCGTCAATTAGAGATTGAGTTGTATGGGTACTCGCATTCAAGCGACATCCACCATTCCCATCGCCGCCCAGTGTCTTCACCTTGGTACGGACACCATGGCGTCTACCCTCATCATTAGTCAACATCGCCGGTGTTTGGCATGCGGAAAGCAAACGCCCGTGCCATCTACTTTTGCCTCAACCGGGTTGGCTCTTATCGCGGAGTGGCGCGGGGCCCGTTAAGCGTGGCGTGTTTATTCCGATTCGGCGGTGATCACCAATCGGCCTCGCATCCCACTTCTTAGTCGCGTTTGGGGGTTACTAACGGTAGCCCACAAACGCACTTGACCGGTGACCGGATGGACTTCGGGAGAAACAAAGGTCACGTTGCCGCTGAACTCAGCAGCGTGATCCGAACCCGGATCGGCTCGAGGAAGTTCTTCGCAGACAAATTGCACTTGCCGACCGACCAATTCCGATCCGTATTTGCGGCCATCGATAAAGCATTCCACGCGAATCGGGTCAAGTGAAATGACACGAATCAGCGGTTCACCCGACTCGACCGACTCACCCGGCTGGACCGTAATCTCAGCCACCTGCCCTCCGACGCTGGCGCGGATCGCATGATCGCGAACGCGTTGTTCGGCAATCTTTACCGCAGCTTGCTTTTCACTGGTGTGAGCAATTGCGATTTGCTGTTTGTGTTCGGCTTGTTCAATCGCAAGGACTGCTTGATCGACGACCAGTTGCAATTTCTCAACTTCCGAGTCGCTGATTGCACCGGGAAATTTCGAATTGGCTTGCTTTGATTGTTCCAGCTGACGAATATGGAACTCCTTGGCCCGGCGAGCATAACGTGCGTCGACATCGCTATCACTTTCCAGCTTTGCTGCTCGGTGTGCCGCCACGGCTGCTTCGAGTTCGGTGCGGAAACGTTGGTCGTCTAACTGAATCAACAACGCGTCCGGTTGAACCCGATTGCCTTCTTTGACCAGTACCGTTTCGACCACACCGGAGATCGGTGACGCGATAAACGTGTTGTGGATCAGCGAGACTTGAGCTTCCGAGACTTCGAGTTGCTGGGTTTCAAGTTGCTGGGTTGCGCTCGGATTCTGAGCAAAACTTTGCGTCGTGCTGATCAGTGCGAGTGCCATGAAACCGAGCGAGAATTCGGTGCGGGGGTAACGAAAGATCATGAGCGGACTCGGAATGTCAAGTTTGAAACGATTCATGCGATGCTGCACCCCATTGTGAATGGAGTGCCTACTACAATCAATGCACTAGTAATTTACGCGGTTTTTGCTTAGGAAAACGAAAGTATGGAAGATTCATCGCCTCTAGCTCTGATCATTTCCACCGTTGAACTGGAAGCGGACGCCCAGCGAATCGCAAACGATTTGGTCGCTCAATCGCTTGCCGCGTGCGTGCAGATTGACGGTCCTATCCAAAGTGTCTATCGCTGGAACGGACGAGTGGAACAGGCCAACGAGTTTCGCATGATGATCAAAACCACGCTTGCTGTGTGGCCGAAACTGAAAGAACGTTTACTGAAAATGCATCCGTATGATGAACCCGAAATCATCATGTTGCCGATTGCTGGGGCAAGCCAAGGCTACCAAGCCTGGGTCATCGACCAAACCACTTGATGCCGAATTAGGCTTCCTGTGGTCCTTCGCTGCTCAATGCTCAGGTCGTGGACAAGACGTCCACTACACATTCACTACAGCAGCACAATCACGCCGATGACCGCTGCGCCGATTGCAGTCACCAGCACGGCCGAGGCGGCGGTGTCCAGTGCGTCGCCGATCTCGGGATGACGCTGAGCATGCAGGACGCGAACGAGCCGCTCGATGGCCGTGTTCATTAGTTCTGCAGCGATGACCACCGTGATCGCCAAAACCAAAACCGCCCATCGCCACAATTCGAAATCCAAATAGGTCGCGAGCGTCAGCACCGAGGTGGCGGCAAGCACATGCACCTGCAGACTGGATTGATCACGAAGCGAGATCCCCAAGCCGCGGAACGCGACCGCAAACTTTGTTATCCAAGTTTGGATCATCCGCATCACTCAAGCCCCTCGACGCCCGGCGGTGGAATCAATTGTCCACCCACATTGCCCAGTCGTGCGGAGGGCCAGAAACGAGGTTCGATCATAAATCCAACCCCCACGTTGTCACGTCCGCTGTCGACATTGATTCCCAAACGCACCAAAAAGGATTCGCCGATACGAGTTAGCCCAAACGATTGGCCGATGTTCCCCGTGGCTCCAAAGTCGTAGATCATTCCGGACGACGCCAGCCATTTTTCATTCAGACGGTAATCCATCGTGCTGCGGAAAACCGTGCTGCTGATCGGCCCTTCGAGTGACAACAAGCCAAGGTAGATGTCACCCACGCCCGGTCGACTGGTTCGCACGCCAGCACTGATCGAACGGAGTCCCGAATCGAAAAAGTCAAAATAGCCATCGCTCAGCAAGCTGACTCGATCGCCAATGTGATACGCCGTGTCGAAGGTGGCTGGGCCAATGGTTTCGCCAAAGTTGTCTCGATCCGCTTCGGGGAACAGCAACACGTCGGTGTTGAAATGGAACACGTCGACGATTCGTTCAAGCCCAGGCAAACCGCGTTTGGTTTGGAACCGTTGATCGAGTCCAAGTCGGACCTGTTGCAAATCGTCCGCGATCACATCACTGCCGCTGACGACATATTTCTGTGTGCCTTGACGTAGTGCGTAGGTGCGTGGGTCAAAGGTCGCCGGCAGCAAACCTGCATAATCGCTGGTAATGAAACGGCGGCGGAATTGTTGTTGCGAATGGTCGTCCAGCGGGTCGTATAGCGGCAATTCGTCGAGCGATGTATCGCTGTCGGCGTAAAAGTAGTCGACTTTCCACTCCAATTTATGTGCCAAGCCGCGGAGGTTTAGCAAACTGCTTTGGATCGTCGGGTCGACCCGCGACATCGGTAAACTTGCCCGCACCCCGCCTTGTCCCAACAACCGAGTCAACGAATCGCCGTCGCTTGCTTCGCCATAGTGAGCTGCTTCACCGGAGACATAGGGAACGACCTTGATCGGGCCGGCTTGAACCGGCAACGACAATTCTTGTCGTGTACGTGCGACGATCCCCGAACTATCTTGTTCGCCAGGAAGCGTCGACATGGTGGCGGCTTCGGCAGGATCCGTGGCAATATCCGCTGCGTTCAAACGTGAATAGTTGATTTGGTTGTGGGCCGACCAGGTAAACAAATCGGCAAACAACGACCCGCCAATCAAGTAGTGATCGAGTCCGGGCAGTTGTTCGGTTTCTTCGAAGAAATCGTTGACCTGGGCTTTGGCGGACAGTTCCAATAGGTTGCTGCCCCAGTACTTGCGAAGCCGCAGCGAAGTGTCCTGGTTCTTTCTCTGATCCCAATCCTGTTCGTAATACTGTTCTAGGAAGTTGCGATCACTGAGAAAGCCCAACTCGGCAACAAGCTCGTAGTCGTTTGGCATGATTTGTCGATGCTGCCAAAACACGCGGCCGCGATGGGTTTCTTCGGGAGTCAGGTTTTTGCGGCCTCCCCCAAGCGTATCGGTCCCTTTGTCATCGATTCCCCAAGCCTCGAAATAGCCTTTGGTCGGGCCGGGGACGCCAAACATTCCTGGCAATTGATAGTTCAGCGTCGTCCCCAGTGCAGGGCCTCGATCGCTTAGATAATCAGTGGAAAGTTCCCATTTTAAACCCTCGGGCGCGTTTTCGATGCCGAGGATCTGCAGCAAGTTAAAGTCCAGCAGTAGTTGGCTGCCGAAAATACTGTCGTTTCGAGCACTGGCACCGCTGAGATAAAAAGTTGGTTCACGCAACGAGGTTGCAAACCGAGGCCAATACAAAATGGGGACGCCGCCAAAGTACGTAAAATTATCTCGGCTGCTGACGAATGGATCCCGAAGCACTGTCGGAACGCCGGTGATTGGATCGATGACCGTCGTGTTGCGGTCGGTTAGCTCCAATTGCTCACTTTGCAGCCAATAGCGTGGCACGCCCATCCGGCTGCTGGTGACCGCGGCATCAAAGGCGACAAAGTTGCCTCGCGCCACTTGTTGCATCACATCGGCTTTTAGTCGAACGATCCCTTGGTAGCTAGGGATCGTCGTGATCGTTTCGGCATCGAGCACAATCCCTTGTTCGGTGGCGAGGTTGTAGTACATCGACTCGGCGTAAATGATTCGCTCACCTTGACGGACGACGATGTCGCCTTCGAGGTACAATTCGCCCTGCGCCTGCGACAGATTCGTCGATCCGTTGAACAGGTTCGTCACCAGCGGAAGCCAACCGACGATCCGATCGGCTGAGAGCGAAATCGTGCCCAATTGCATCAGTTCGCCCGACGGTAATTGTGCGGTGACGTCGCGAACCAGTACGGTCACGCCGCCACGCGCGACGATTAGCGTTTCGCCCGCTTCGGGACGGTTGATCGTTTCGATTTGCGGCGGCATCGATGAACCGCGTGCAAGCACTTCGACACTGCGCGTTCCCCCGCCGACAAAGAATTGAAATCCGCCGCTCGTCGCCCCATCGGACATCGTGATCGGCGGTGGCGAATTGGGAACGCTGCCGATCGCATTCGGG
>NZ_JBFHFD010000318.1:0-9429 GCF_041583735.1 Novipirellula sp. | reverse complement strand
GATGTCCAAGAGGAATACATGCGGCGATCCGCTGAGAAAAATTCACAAGTCCCGGTCGATCGTGATCCGGTCCCGAGCCAATTCACCGAGGCGGTTCGCCAGTATTATGAGAACCTTGGAAGCGGGCGTGGCAAATGATATTCTCGACTTTGACCGCTGACGCGGCGTTTCCGCTAAGCGAAAATCTGATTTGGGGTGCCCCCGACTGGGTGATTCCCGTTTCGATCGCTGCAGTAATCTTGGCGGCGTTAACGCTTTGGAACTACACATCACAGCACACGATGGGCGCGGTGCGGTGGTTGGCGGCGGCACTAAAAATTGTCGCCGTCGCCTTGATCGCAATCTGTCTATTACAGCCGATGCGCAGCGGTACACGGCCGCGACCTAAAGCAAATGTGTTGCCGATTCTGGTCGACAACAGCAAGAGTATGCAGGTGAAACCCAAGGGGGCCAAAGAAACGCGGGCGGACGTTGTTGCCAAGCAAATTGCTCCCGAAAATGATTGGCGGATTCGCTTGGAACAGGATTTTGACGTACGAGGTTATTCGTTTGATTCACGGATCGCGGCACTCGAATTGACAGCCCCGGCTCTGTCAAACGAGGGCACGGTATCGTCGCTGTCGACCAGCTTGCAGTCGCTCGGCGAGCGATTCGCGGCTCGTCCCGTGGCGGGCGTGGTGTTGTTCAGTGATGGCAATTTGACCGATCCGCCCGACACAAATTTCGATTGGTCCACGTTGGGATTTCCCGTCTACCCTGTGCTGTCGTCCACGGATGAAACGATCAACGATGTTCGAATCGCGGATGTCAGTGTCAGCCAAACCGATTTTGAATCGGCTCCGGTGACGATCCGGGTCAAAGTCGATGCGAATCCGACGAAGAGGAAACTTGTCGTCCAACTCCTCGATCTTGATCACGGCAAACTCGTCGAAGAACAAACGATCACAACCTCGGCATCCGAAACGGATAACGAAGTCACGTTTCGTTTTCGACCGGATGTCCCCGGACTTCGTTTTTACCGAACAATTGTGTTTGAAGAACGAGATCGCCAGGCATTGGATGCAAAGCGTGAATCGAAAGACTCGAAAGGGACAGCCGCACACGAAACTTTCGAAGCGACGCTCGTTAATAACCAGCGAATGATTGCGGTCGATCGCAAATCGGGGCCTTACCGGATTTTGTATGTTGCCGGCCGGCCGAATTGGGACTTCAAATTTTTGCGACGATCACTTGCTGCCGATGCCGAGATTCAATTGGTAGGCTTGTTGCGGATCGCCAACAAAGAACCGAAGTTTAGTTTTCGTGATCAGGGAGTCAGCGGATCAAGTTCCGCCAACACGAACCGCTTGTTCGATGGTGTCGACAGCACCGAAGACGAATTGGTCCAGCAATATGATGAACCTGTCATGATTCGTTTGGGTGTCAAAGAATCCGAAGAATTGAGCGACGGGTTCCCCGAGACACGCGAAGAGCTATTTGCCTATCACGCAATCATTCTTGATGACATTGAATCCGAATATTTCACGCAGGACCAGATGCTGTTGATGCGGCAATTCGTCAGCAGCCGAGGCGGCGGATTGTTGATGCTCGGAGGGCAAGAATCGTTTGCCGGGAAATCGTTTGCCGACAGCCCACTCGGTGAACTTGCTCCGGTTTATGGTCCGCGGTCCGGCGACGCTAGTGTCGCCGGGGCATACCGGATGAAGTTAACTCGCGAAGGAATGCTCGAGCCATGGGCGCGGCTGCGAGAGAACGAATCGGCGGAATCCGATCGCTTTGCCCAAATGCCTCCGTTCACCTCGGTGAATGCCGTAGGCGATGTCAAACCGGGGGCACTTACACTGGCCACCGTCCAGGACCGCACGGGCGATCCGCTACCCGCGATCGTCGCCCAGCGATTCGGCAAAGGGCGTACCGCAGCGATGCCCATTGCCGATTTGTGGAGATGGTCGATGCGTCATGATCCCAAAAAGAAAAACAACGACGGGGATGATGCGGCCCAAGCATGGCGGCAAATGGCACACTGGCTTGTCGGTGACGTGCCGCGTCAAGTCGAAGCGCGAGTCGAGCCGAATGTTGACCCGAACGAACCGGCACGAATTATGGTGCATGTCCGCGACGAAGCGTACTTGCCGATCGACAATGCCGAGATCGAATTAACGATCACCCCGGTTGAAAAAGAAATTCGCGATGGTAGTCAAGACGGTGTGATCCAAATCCAAGCCACTGCGGACGACGATGTCGCTGGGTTGTACAGGGCAGCCTTTTGGACGAATCAGTCCAACGCCTACCGAGTGCATGTGGCGGCAAAATCAGCAGATGGTCATCTTGTTGGCGAAGCCGACACGGGCTGGGTCGCTCAACCGGATACAGCAGAGTTTCGTCAACTCGGTTTAAACCGCCCGCTATTGGAAACGATTGCGAAACAAAGCGGTGGTAAAGTGATTGCCAATAATGCATTGGCTGACTTTGCCGCCGAATTGCCAAATTTAAAAATCCCCGTTACCGAAACTTGGGTCTATCCTCTCTGGCACAACGTTTGGGTATTGGTCGCCGCCATCCTTTGCTTGTGCGGTGAATGGGGATTACGTCGCTGGAAAGGTTTGTCATGAATCGATGGTTTACCGTCGCATTAGGAATCACGCTGTTCGCATCGAACATCGGCATCGATAGCGTTGGGGCAGACGAAGTCCAGCCCAACGATACGGCTGCGGCCGAGCTGCTACTGATCGTTGGAGCCGGCGGCAACGAGGAATATGCGGCGGAATTTGCCGAGACTGCGGACCAGTGGAAACGGCATGTCGAGTCGACTTCCGTGAAACTACACCCGATCGGGGATTCGACATTGGCGGGTACGCCGGATCGTGAACAACTAAAGTCCTGGATCGCCGAAGCGGATCGCGTAACATCGACTCCGCTTTGGATTGTCTTGATTGGCCATGGCACGTTTGCACAGAATGTGGCCAAGTTCAATTTGCGAGGGCCTGATTTTTCGGCCACCGAGTTGGCCGAGTGGATCAAGCCGCTCGATCGTCCGCTGGTGATTGTCAACGGTGCTTCGGCAAGTGGCCCGTTTATCAACGCGTTGTCCGCCCCAGGACGTGTGATTGTCACGGCGACACAAAGTGGCAGCGAGCAAAACTATGCTCGTTTCGGTCGCTACTTTGCCGAAGCGATCGGTTCCCTCGATGCGGACCTGGATCATGACGATGAGGTCTCGGTGCATGAAGCGTTTTTAAAAGCCAACGCAGCGGTGAAAGAGTTCTATGACACCGAGGCTAGGATTAGCAGCGAGCATGCGTTGATTGACGACAACGGTGACGGTTTAGGGACTTCATTTAAAGCCTTCCGCCGCAACATTCCGTCGATCGCCGCGAAACCGGACTCTCAGCTTGATGGCCGGCGAGCAGCAAAGATGACGCTGTTCGCTGCGGTGAACCAAGCACCGCTGTTGCCCGAAGAAAGTCAACTTCGCGACGCGATTGAAAGTGAAATCGAAACGCTGCAATCGCAAAAAGAGACGATGGCGGAGACTGCCTACTACGAGCAACTTGAAACACGGATGTTGCGATTGGCCAAAATTTACCAAGCGGCCGAAGAGCGACAAAACGCTTCGAAAAAAGCAACGAAGTCCGTACCGTGACACGATAATGCGTATCCAGAGGCTGTGAGCAACGTGTGGATGGGAGCGGTTTCTACAGCTTCGGAACAGGCCGTGAGGGTGCTTTCTTGAGCATCCGCTTCTGATCGTCCTTGGGCGGATTGTTGTTTCCGCCGCCGCCGCCACCACCTGCATTGCGAGGCGTCAGATCGGTGAAGGTTTCTTTCCACTTCCAGCCAATTGGGACAGTCAGCTCTTGATCGGCGAGTAACGCCCAGGGGGTACCTTTGTGGTCACGCGTGACGCCTTCGAGCAACTCTTTGGCCAGCGCTGCTTCGCGTTCCCATTTGCTGCCCACCGAAATTTCTTCGCTCGGCTCTAAAATCCAAGTATTGTTCTTTTCTTTCTCGAACGGCATGCCCCGTTTGCCTTTGGCGAGCATCGCATTGTAGGTTTCGGTGCGTACTTTCTGAGCAAGCACTCGGCCCATCGCTAAGTCAAATCCCGCCTTCCAGCGGAGACTTTCCTCACTTTCGCGGGCCTTCATTCCAGGTTCAAGAATCGTCGCCATTTGGATCAACGTGGGTTCCAACTTGGCTGCGTCTTGTTGTGCTTTGGTCAAATCGCCAACCAATTGAGCTTCGCTGCGTTTGACAAAGCGTGTCTGCGGACGCGACAGCCCTTGCGCGGGTCGCATCTGCGCCGCTTGCACAAGTGCTTGACGTAGCGGACTTGCTTTCACCTTGGTCACGTAATCCTGAGGCGCCAAATAGTCGGGACGATATCTCGCCATCGCACCCGGATCGAAAAAGTATTCGATGTCTGCGGCAAAGGCGTCGATCTCGGAAGAGCGAACTCGTCGAGACACATTGCGATTGGGATGAACCGTGAAATAGATCCCACCGGTTTCATAACACAGACGGGTCAACGCATAGGGACCAAAGCCGCTGTCGATCACCGGTTCCTGTTTAAAGTCCGCCGTGAATCCGACCTGAACCTGTTCGGGATAAAACGTTTCAGGCCCTTGATCGACCTGGGCCCATTGAGGCGATTGGTCATATTTAGGATCGGGGTCGACGTATTTCACCAGCGTGTGCTCGCGACCAAAGGGCGCGGGAACGCCAATCACGTAGACTGGAATCGCCCATTTGCGACACGCCGCAATGGACTGTTCAAGCATGTTTGCATCATCGCCCCGTTCATCGGTCACCACCACGAATAACACGTTTCGTTGGGGACCGTTGCCACCGCGACTGCGACGCAGCGATTTGTATTGATCGGCCGCGGATGAGATGGCCGAAAAGACCCGTTCTTCTCCCGAGGTATCCACCGGAATGTTTTGCACAATCGATTTGATCTCTTCGAGATCTTCGATCGGTTCTTCGGTAAACAGCGTGACCGTTTTGCCAAAGCCAACAACGGAACTCAGCAGAGGGATGTCATTGGTGTTACGGCGGAAACCCGCCGCTTTGCTCTCTTTGGCAATCCCCAGCTCACTGTAGATTCGCTGAAAGCGATCACGAATTTCTTGACGTTGGCGATGCAGCGATCCACTTTGATCAAACAGCCACACGACCAAGGTGGGGCGTTCTTCGAGCGATTGCAGAATCTCGAACGTGATTCGGTCCACCGCGCCTGCGGCACCTTGTGTACTCTGGCCGACTTGCCCCTTTTGATTCTTCAATCGATCCAACGGAGCGACCGCTTCGGTGAACATTTTGTTGACCATGATTTGCCCCAAGTCCGTCGGTTCGAGATCGACCGGGTTTGGGATCTCGGAGATCTCGGCGAACATTTCTGCGGATGCTTCCGCCATCGCCGCGTCGGCGGTGCTGTTCGCGCCAACTTCGGTTTGCGGCAAATCGCTGTAGGTTACATCGTCGATCATCTCGACCTTTTCAATCTCCTGTTCAGCCGGAGGCGACACCAACACCACGGCCTCTTCATCGACCGGCATCACCAAAGGGACCAATGCCAAAGACAAGATGATGATCAGATGGACCAGCATGCTGCCGGCAAACGCAGTGGTCTCGCTCGCCGCAAAGAACGACTCCTCTTCGAGCTCTTCCTCGTCCCAAGCATCCACCGCTTCGAGATTGCTCTGCAAGCCACCAGTCACAGCATGGCGGGTTTGCGAATTGCTTGGGGGGGTCGGAATCGTCATTTGCACTTAACCATTCGGTTCAAAAATGTCGGAGCCGGTTGCGAATCGCAGGTGACTGAAATTAAACGCTACAAGCAAACGCCAGGGATACCAATTTCAGTCTCTCAAAAGTGAGAAAAGTTCTGGCTATCTCCCCCCCAACGTAGCCATTGCCGAGAGGGTGTTGCTCTATTTTACTTCAATTCTAACGCAGCGGGTGTCACCCACGAAAAGGAATCCAACCCAAGTTCTCGGATCTCTTAGATCAATTGTCGCGAGTTTTTAGCAATGCAGATCTTTTTAGCTATGCAGATCGTGTAACGAACAAAGCAGCCCTCCGCTGCAGGGGCCCCCCAACAGCGACAAAAATTCGCAATTCAGCAAGCAAAAAAAGGGGACAGCATCGCGTAAGACACCGAAAACGGTATGATCATTTAAAGTGTTATCGTTTTGAAGTCGATCCTTGTGGCCCTTCGCTCACTGATATCAACGCGGGCGAGGCTGGCATTGTACCCAGAAAACCTAGCTCACCGTCCGTTTGGGCCGCCTGGATCGCCGAAGGCATGGTGCCGCTAATTGCCAACTCGAACTTGTATTAGTACTCTTGATTTTATACCGTAACGATTAGCGGCAGATTGAACCCACGATCGTCAAATTGAATACAGCATGGGGCTTTTCAAAATTGTCTGAGCGACTTATCGCGATTGGTGACATTCACGGCTGTAAGGTCGCTCTCGAGCGATTGCTTGCGGAGGTTGCCCCGACGAGCAAGGACATCGTCGTAACCTTGGGCGATTACGTCGATCGAGGGCCTGATTCGCGTGGGGTGATCGACACTCTAATCGAGCTTCGCAGATCGACACAGTTGATCGGATTGGTGGGTAATCACGAGGAGATGATGCTCGAGGTGATTCGTGACGGTCAATCGCCGCACGGATGGCTGAAATATGGTGGGGTCGAGACGCTCGATAGCTACGGTTTTGATGGAGGATTAGATTTTTTGCCACAAAGCCACGAGGACTTTTTCGATTCGCTGGGCGATTACTTCGAGTACGAAGACTATTTTTTTACCCATGCGGCGTACGATCCTGACACGCCGCTCGAGCACCAACCGCCCGAAATGCTGCGGTGGTACACGCTGAACGACGGTTTCCCCGCCGCTCACATCAGTGGCAAAACGGCCGTGGTGGGGCACACGGCGATGCGAGATGGCGAAATTCTTGATATTGGACACTTGTTGGACATCGACACGTTTTGCTACGGCGGAGGTTGGTTGACCGCAATCGATCTGTACAGCCGTCAAGTATGGCAGGTCGCTCAGGATGGCCGAGTCCGCAGCACGCAGGCCCAGTACTAGCGAGCCCCAGTGCCAACTCAGACGTCTGCTTATTAGCCGTTTTGGCGCTAGCCACGGTTTCGCCACCATTCAACCGGCGCTAGCGAGTAAGCCAATGCTACGAAGCGTTTTCTGGTAGCTACCTTCGCCAGAAGGTGGTGATTCGCGTTTGCCCGCCCCCCTCGCTTCATTGAAAACTAGAGCAGATCAGCTGGGCGCATAAAAAAAGGCACTGTGAAGTGACACAGTGCCTACGTGTTCCGCGCATCCTTTGATGCTGAAAATTAACCGACGCTCAAATTATCCGACGCGTTTAAGCAACCGACGCATCAAGTGCCTGCTGAAGCGCTGCCTTGGGGCGAACGCCAACAAAACTTTCTGAAACTTCGCCACCTTTGAAAACCAACAGCGTAGGAATGCTGCTAATTCCGAACTTCTGGGCGATTCCAGGGTTGTCGTCGATGTTGATCTTGCCAATCTTGACCGAGGGGTTTTCGCTGGCCAATTCGTCAATCATCGGAGCGATCTGACGACATGGACCACACCAAGGTGCCCAAAAATCAACAAGCACAGGGGAGTCAGCCTGAAGGACTTCGCTATCGAAGTTCTCATCAGTGAATTCTTTTACAGCATCAGATGCCATGGAAACTTCCTTTTGAAAAATAGGTTGCCAGCGCAAATTGTTAGTTACAGAGCGTTCGCTGTCAATTTGCCCCACTGTCAAAGTGGCCTAATTGCCAGTCACTTTTGACCAATTGTGATAAGGCAGCAATATCCGAGCCAATTCGTCCAAAATCATCGCCGTTGCTCCCCAAATCCGATAGTCTTGGTATTGAAACGCAGGAGCGGCAAATTGCAGAGTATCAGCCCCCGATGACGGGTTTCGATCGGCCCTTGTTTCAATCAAGTGCACTCGTTTTTTCATTTGGACAACAATTCGTCGCGAGGGACGAAACAATTCGCAGAGGGGCATTAGGATCACGTTCTCAACTTCGATCGGATCCGGCTGCCACTGAGGTAATGGCGTTTCGATAATAAAGACCACCGGTTGGACCGCATTATCGCTGGCGTAAACGTATTGCTCGCCTAACCGGCCGCAACACGCCTGCACCTGCGGACGCACCCCCAGCTCCTCTTCAAATTCGCGAAGGGCTGCCTCTTCGGCCGATTCGCCCGCTTCTCGGCGTCCCCCCGGCAAACAGATTTGGCCACCATGATGCTTTAGCGTCATCGGACGCTGGGTTAACGGAATGACCCACTGCTGATCCGCATCTTGAAACAGCGAAATGGCCACTGCGGCTTGGCGACACCCCCGACGTGAGGGGCCGCGATGGCGGCCGTAGGCCAGCCCTGGAAACATCGGTTTTAACCGCCCGCGGCGTCCCAAGCGATTACCAGAACCACCCTCGGTCGAGAGCTGTTCGGTCAAATAATGCCCTAGATCGTCCGCGAGCACAGCCGAACGTCGTTGTGATGGTTGAACAGTCATGGGGGTCAATCAAGCTCGATGGCTGCATGGATTTCACGCAATCCCCTGCACCCCCTTTACCTTAGCACTAATGGATGGCGGCTGACAATTGATCTAATTTCGTTTGCACCGCGGTCAATTGAGTGGCAACGCCATCGTACTTTTGCTTCATCGCATCGGCGGCCTGCTGAGCTTTGGCCAATGCATCTTGAAGTGCGGGAAGCCCTTTGGTCAACTCGGCTGCTTCGGCGGCCTTGGCCGCCGAAACTTGCTGGTGGGTCGCAATCGAATTAGCAGACGCGATGCGGTCACGACGCAGCTTGACCAATTGAGCCAAGTGATCAATTAAGGCTTGTTCGGCCGCTGCAACGGCGTCGAGCTTAGCCACGTCGCCGTTGGTTTGCACGCGAACGGCGATCACGGCATCGTGTTTGTCACGCGATGCGTTAGCCAGGGCGGGCATTTGCCCATCCAATTCGCCGACTTTCTTTGCCGCGGCGTCGGCGGCTACCTTCGCTTTTTCCGCTTCCGCCTTGGCAGCAGCAATCTTTGCATTGAGTTCGTCGATCGGTTTCTGAGCGGCTGCCACGGCGTTCATGGCGGCATCCAGCTCGGCCTTGATCGGCTGCATCGTTTTTTGGATTGATGCCAACTGCTGCTGAACGACTTTCGCACGCTCGGCGGCTGGCGGCGGATTCGCTGCCAACGCTTGTTTCTCTTCGGGTTTCTCGGACAGGGCACTGAAGACTTGCCCGTCCCAATCGCCATAGATCACTCGGCTGCCATCGTGGGTAATCGCGGCCTCGAGCACATCTTCGGAAACCGGGTTGAACTCGCGAATCAGTCCTCCATTGGCATCCCAGAGCTTGGCTCTGTTGTCT
>NZ_JBFHFD010000317.1:0-9435 GCF_041583735.1 Novipirellula sp. | reverse complement strand
TGTGGACGCGTTTGTTGCTCAAATCCGGCAAACAATCTCGCCGCTGAACCGTGTGGGACTGTTTACGCCGCCGATTCCTAATATGTACCACCGGACCGCGGCGAAGTAGTACTGCTTTGCGAAGCGGACCCGCTATACTAACGCTCTTCCATCGGTGGATGAATACTGTTTGTTTTTATCGAAAGTCTGATTCATGAGTTGTGTAGTCATTTCTCGTCCTCACCTATTTTGCGTGTTCGTCGCACTCGTCGGCTGTTTGCCCTCGCCAGTGATCGCACAAGAAAGCGAGGAAGCGACGGAAACTGCGGTAAAAGCATCAGCGGTCGAGCCCAAATATCCGCTGAATGTGGTGGCGGACGCGAGCGATTTGTACGTGGTGGATCTTGATTTGCCGGGGGTTTGGAAGATTAGTGACGGCGAACGCAGCTTGTTCGTGCGAGGATCCAATTTGCTGCGTCAACCGATGAATCGTCCACGTTGCATCGTGATGCATCCCGAGTCCGGTATCCTGGTAGGCGATTCGGCGACGCGCGAGGTCTATCACATTGCGGAAAAAGATGCGGAACCCAAGCCGCTGTGCAACGCCCGCGTGGGGATCGCGATGGCCCTTGCGGTCTCGCCCGACCAAAAGACGGTCTACGTCGGTGATGCCGAAAAGCGATCGGTGTTGCGGTTCCCGGTCCAAGGCGGCGACCCCGAGTTGGTAGTTCGCGTTAACGCGCGAGGGCTAGCGTTTGATACCGATGGAAAACTTTGGGCCGTCACTCCCGATGCGGAAGCGATTCACCGAATTGATGTCGACGAAAAGAAAAGCGAAGCCATCGTTACGGGGCGTCCGTTCCAATACCCCAATGGCCTCGTCTGGGCAGGTGACCATGGCTTCGTGACCGACGGCTATGGCAAGACCGTGTGGAAGTTTACAGCGGATGGCAAGACCGAGACATGGCACGTGGGCGATCCGCTTGTCGGTCCCGTCGGAATTTCGCTGGGTGAAAACTCGCTTTTTATTGCCGATCCGAAACAGTTGCAAGTCTACGAATTCGATCTCGAAAGCAAACAAGTCAAGCCACGGATGTAAGGCGAAACGGCGATGAAAAACTTGAAACTTGTACTGGGTCTAGTCGTCGCTTTGGCGTTGGTCATCGTAGTGGTCTATTTTGTCAGGCGTTCCGGAGGTGAAGCCGGGGCGATAGCTGCATCAAGCCAAGCGAACGCTCGACTGCAAAAGACGCGAGACGCGCTGGCCGCCACTGAAAACTTTGAATCGGTGGCAGCAGACGAGGATTGGACCACGTTGTTCGAGGAGTCGCCCGAAGATGCGTCCATCGCACTGAATCGGGCGCTGAATCGCGTGTTGCGAGTGGACGTGTTGACGGAAAAGGCCAACAACTCGCTATTGGATGCGGCGGAAAAACAGACCGCGCGTAGCGAATTGCCGCAAGCGATCGATGCGGCGCGGAAATCGATCAAGGATTTCGCTGCCGTTGGCGACAACCCGGTGATCGCGGTGTGGCTGGAAAGCCGCGTCGATCTCCACGAAGCTTCGCTGTTGCCTGCGACGATGACTCGCACATTGCGTAAAGAAATCTTTGACCGGCTTGTTGCCGCAATCGAGGGCGATTTGGGGAAACGCCCCGAGTCGATCATCTTGGGCGGGCCGCTCACTCAGGTCTTGGACGAATTGGAGGACCCGATCGATGGTTTACCCAACGATGTGGGTAAAAAAGCCGCCAAAGCACTTGCGATTCTGTCGCACCAAAACGAAGACAATCTATTCATTGCGCTGCGAGCGGCCAAATTAAACCTTGCGATCCAATCCGCCGATGCAGCCGACGCGGTATCGCGGACGCTTCGCCTGGCACGCTCGATTGAACCTGCGCTGCGACGCCAAACCGAACCGATCGGCTTGACGCCTGACGAGTTGGTGGCTCAGATTCTTGCTGCGATCGAGACATCCGACTGGAACGCCGCAGAGAACCAAATGCTGCTGTGGTTCAACGTGCTCAACAGTACCGAACTGGTAAAAACGGATCGACGTCGTGCCGCACCGCATCCGCTGGATCGATTGAGTTTTGATTCGCTGCGACGCGTCGCAGCTGAAATCGCCGCCCAGTCGCCTGCAAAAATCGACGCGGCGCCGCTGCAATTCAACGGCAACGTCATTCTCGATTCAGCCGAGACCACGGCAGTCATGCCGGTCGATTTCGATTTGGATCTTGCTCCCGATGTTGCCGCCGCATCGGCCACAGGAACGCTGACGCTGATCAAGAACGATTCAGGGAAATGGAGCCCGTTTGCATCGCTTGAGCTTGGGATGCCTGTCGCCGGATTATTGGCAGCCGATTTGTTCATGGTCGACAGCAGCGATCCGAGTCGGATTCAAGTGAGTCAAACAAGCGGTTCCAGCGAAGCGGGAAACCAAGTCGTCTCAGGAGCTCGGCACAACACTGTGGTGACACTGGTCGCCTTTGGCAGCAACGGCGTCAAGCTGGTTGCCATCGACGGGCGAGCCGACACTGCGGAAGGCGATCGTTTGAAAGTCGTCGATAAAACAACGGGTCTTGAAGAGATCAGTGATGTCACGGCCGCAATCGCAGGCGATTTGGAAGGCGACGGCGATTTGGATCTGATGCTGGCGACTAAGAACCAGGGGCTGCGTGTGTTCGTCAATCGAGGCAATCGGACTTTCTTCGAAGCGGCCGCTACCGACACGGCAACCTCGCTATCGAAAACGACCAATATCATTGCCATGGAAATGGTGGATCTTGACCGCGATCTTGATTTGGACGTGGTGACTCTCAACGACGCTGGCCAAGTCGGCTTGGTCGAAAACCTGCTGCATCTGCAATTTCGTTATCGTGAACTCGCGGAGATTCCAAAGATCACCGCGGCTGACTCAATCGCGATCGACGACGTGGATGGCAATGTTTCGTGGGATGCCGTTGTCGGTTCTGCCGATGCCACTACGATCATTTATTCCCAAACCGCCGCCGCAGGCATTTGGACCGTGGACCATGTACAGACGGCCAAGCAAACGGGGGATGCGATGCTGGTTGGCGACTTTAACAACGACATCCTGGCCGATGTGTTGCGGTCGAGCGAATCATCCGCATCCGCGTATCGAATAGGAACGGCCTCCGATTCGCCCCTGCAAGAAATCGGGGAATCGCTGGGCGAAACTTCGCTTTGCATTGCCGATTTCAACGCCGACGGATTGCTGGATGTTGTGGGAGTCCGTGATGGCAACGCGTTGGTTTCGCTCAATCAAACCGCATCCGCAGGACATTATTTGAACGTCCGTTTTCGCGGGATCGACGACAACAATGCTAGCAGTGGGCGTGTGAATCATTACGCAATCGGTTCAGTCGTCGAACTGCGATTTGGCCCGCATTACCGTGCGGAAGTAATCCGCTCTCCCGTCACCCATTTTGGTCTCGGCTCGTTTGCAGGCTCAGCTTCGCTGCGAGTGATTTTTCCAAACGGATTAACGCAGACGATTCGTGACCCAAAAATTGACGCGTTGGTCGAAGAAGAACAGACGCTCAAAGGGTCGTGCCCGTATTTGTACGCATGGGATGGCCAACGGTATGCATTTGTGACCGATTGTTTGTGGGCCGCGCCGCTGGGGTTGCAAGTCGCCAACGGCGTCGTGGCAAAAGATCGGCCCTGGGAATATTTGAAAGTCGATGGCGATCATGTCCGCGAGCGTGACGGCAAATACGAACTGCGGATCAGCGAAGAACTCTGGGAAGTCGCCTACTTTGACCATGTTTCGTTGGTCGCGGTCGATCACCCACAGTCGATCGATATTTGGACCAATGAAAAAGTGGGGCCTGCGGAAATTGCGACACCGACGATTTATGCGTTCGACGATCAAAATGTGACAAAACTGAAGCACGCGGTGGACACCCGCGGTCGCGACGTCAGCGAAAAACTCACCAAGATCGACCAGGACTACGTGCAAGGGTTTGATCGGCGATTACGACAAGGATTGTGCGAGCCCCACTGGATCGATGTTGATTTTGGTTCCGAATTTATGCCGAAAGACTCTGGATCGAGCGAATCGATCTACTTGGTTTTGACAGGCTGGATCTTGCCGACCGACACATCGCTCAATATCCAAATTGACCAAAACCCGGAACTACAACCGATCGAGTTTCCTTCGTTGTGGGTTCCAGACGCGGAAGAGACGAGTGGATGGCGAAAAGCGATTCCGTTCGTTGGTTTCCCCGGCGGTAAGACAAAAACGATCGTGGTGGATGTGACCGACGCGATCAACCGCCAGGATCCTCGGATGCGGGTTCGCACTTCGGCCCAGATCTATTGGGACGCGGCGGAGGTGGCGGTCCAGTCCGAGCCAGCGGCCTATCAGACGCATTCGCTATCGCTAATCGACGCGAAACTTGACTACCGCGGATTTTCGAAACGAATCAAGGAATCGCCGCAGGCCCCGGAAACGTACGACTATGACCAAAGCAGCGTGTCGCCCAAATGGCCACCGCTGACGGGGCGTTTTACGCGGTACGGCGATTGTGCCGGATTGCTAGCGTCCTGGGATGACGCGATGGTGGTGATGGGCAGCGGCGACGAGATTGCGTTACAGTTCAGCGTGCCGGCCGACGCGCCGCCGTCAGGCTGGAAACGCGACTTTGTCCTGCACTGTGTTGGCTGGGACAAGGACGCCGATCTGAACACGCTGAGTGGGCAAAGTGCGGGGCCGTTACCGTTTAAGCAAATGAGCACCTACCCCCCCACGCGGCAGCAATCGGAACTGACCGACCAGACTGATCGTTTGAATGCCCCGCATCTCAATCGAGTGCACGATTTCCGGGCGTTTTGGAGCCGTCCGTGACGATTTTGCCGGGGTGATTCGAATTGGGGACGTAATCCCTAAAGGCTTGATCAAAGCCCCGATGAAACACGCAAGGCGTTTCTGAGGGGAGCGACCACTACGGCAACTCACGATTCTTTGCTATTCTTTGCGGCAATTTGCATGCGCTTGGTTTAGCAGCGTCTGGACGCAGCGATCTTTCCCTCTGGATTCGCCGCCACCGGATCGCCCGCAGCCCCGCGTGTCGGATTTCGAACCAACCTCCATCCCCCAACAACTCGGGAAAACTCCGTGCCTCGTCGAGACGATATCAAGAAAATCCTGCTTATTGGTAGTGGTCCGATCGTAATTGGGCAGGCTTGTGAATTTGATTATTCCGGTACACAAGCGTGTAAGGCTTTACGCGAAGAAGGTTACGAGGTCGTCCTGGTCAACAGTAACCCTGCGACGATCATGACCGATCCCGCGACGGCGGACTCGACCTACATCGAACCGTTGACGTGGCAGATGGTTGAAAAAATCATCGCCAAAGAACGCCCCGACGTCCTGCTGCCAACCCTCGGCGGACAAACCGGGTTGAACGTAGCGATGGATCTCGAAGCCAACGGCGTCTTGGAAAAATACGGCGTCGAGATGATTGGCGCCAACGCCAAGGTGATTGCCAAAGCGGAAGAGCGAGACCAGTTCAAAGAGGCGATGGAAAAGATCGGTTTGGACGTCTGTACCGGACGCACCGTTCATACCTTGCAAGAAGCTCGCGAGGCGCTCGCCGAGGTCGGTTTGCCCGCGGTCGTGCGGCCTAGCTTTACCATGGGCGGCTCAGGATCCGCGATCGCGTATAACCGTGACGAATTTGATTCGCTTGTCCAAAACGGGCTCGACCAATCGCCTGTCACTGAAGTGCTGATCGAAGAATCGATCATCGGTTGGAAAGAATACGAGATGGAAGTCGTCCGCGACCGTGACGACAACTGCATCATCATTTGTAGCATCGAAAACTTTGATGCGATGGGCGTTCACACCGGCGACTCGATCACCGTTGCCCCAGCCCAAACGTTGACCGACAAAGAATACCAACGGATGCGAGACGCTTCGTTGGCGGTCATTCGCGAAATCGGTGTCGAAACGGGCGGCAGCAATATCCAATTTGCGATCGAACCGAAGACAGGACGCATGATCGTCATCGAGATGAATCCTCGGGTCAGCCGATCGAGTGCCTTGGCCAGTAAGGCCACCGGATATCCTATCGCAAAGATCGCCGCCAAATTGGCGGTCGGTTATCTGTTGTGGGAACTTCCCAATGACATTACCAAGAAGACCAAAGCCTGTTTCGAACCGACGATCGACTACGTCGTCACCAAGATGCCACGCTTTGCCTTCGAGAAATTCCCCGAAGCCGATGCGACGTTGACGACGCAAATGAAGAGCGTCGGCGAGACGATGGCCATCGGACGTACGTTCAAAGAATCGCTGCAAAAAGCGATGCGTGGCTTGGAAGTCGGCGCCTTCGGTTTGGGATGTGACAACAAAGACACTTGGGGCACCGAGAATCAGTCTGACAAGGACGAGATCGTTGCCAAATTAAGCACGCCGGGTGCCGAGCGAATTTTCTACATGCGGTACGCGATCAAGGCGGGTATGTCAATGGAAGAGATCTATTCGCTCACTCACATCGATCCTTGGTTCCTGGATCACATGTTCCAAATCGTTGAAGAAGAGGACAGGATACGTGCAATCGGATCGATCGACTCGATGACTCGCGATGATTTCTGGCAAGCCAAGCGGTTCGGTTTCTCGGATCGCCAAATCGCCAAAATGACGTCCACCACGGAACTAAAAGTTCGTGCCAAGCGTTTGAGCCATGGTATCAAACCGGTTTTCAAGAGCGTGGATACGTGTGCGGCTGAATTCGAGGCCTACACCCCCTACTACTACAGTGCCTACGAGCACGAGGACGAGCTTCCACCACGTTCGGGGGACAAGAAACGCGTTATCATTTTGGGCGGTGGGCCAAACCGAATCGGGCAAGGGATCGAGTTCGATTACTGTTGCTGTCACGCTAGTTTCGCGTTGCGTGAAATTGGAATCGAAAGTGTGATGGTCAACAGCAATCCGGAAACCGTCAGTACCGATTACGACACCTCCGACCTGTTGTTCTTTGAACCGTTGACGATCGAAGACGTGCTGAACATCTGTGACGAGATCAAACCGGACGGCGTGATCGCTCAGTTCGGTGGGCAAACGCCATTGAATCTCGCTCGCGGACTTAAAGAAGCCGGCGTACCGATTATCGGGACAAGCGTCGAAACGATCGAAGCGGCCGAAGACCGCGAGTTGTTCCAAAAACTGGTCGAAGAGCTTGGGCTGCGTCAACCCCCGAGCGGCATCGCTCGCAACATGGACGAAGCGCGTCGTGAAGCGAAGAAGATTGGCTTCCCCGCACTGGTTCGTCCCAGCTTTGTACTCGGCGGACGTGCAATGGAAATTTGCTACGACCAATCGCAGTTCGAGCGGTACGTTGCCGAAGCGTTTATCGTGGCGGATGGGCAACCTGTCTTGATCGACCGTTTCCTCGAAGATGCCACCGAAGTGGATGTCGACGCCGTCGCCGATGGCACCGATTGCGTGATCATGGGGATCATGGAACACATCGAAGAAGCCGGCGTACACTCGGGTGACTCGGCTTGTGCGATTCCTCCATTCAGTTTGACTCAGCCGATCCTGGCGGAAATTCGCGAAACCACGAAGCGATTGGCGATGCGATTGAAAGTCATCGGTTTGATGAACATTCAATACGCGATCAAGATGGAAGATAACAAGCCGACGCTCTACATCCTCGAAGTCAACCCTCGTGCGAGCCGAACCGTGCCGTTTGTTGCCAAAGCGACGGGCGTTCCGGTAGCCAATATTGCGACCAAGGTGATGGCCGGCATCTCGCTGAAAGAACAAGGGGTTACCGAGGAACCGATTCCGCGTCACGTGTCGATCAAAGAAAGTGTGTTCCCATTCCGCAAATTTAGCGGCGTCGATATCGTGCTCGGCCCCGAGATGCGAAGCACCGGCGAAGTGATGGGGATCAGTGAGAAGTTTTCGCTCGCGTTTGCGAAGAGCCAAATCGCCGCAGGCTCGGTGTTGCCCGAGTCGGGCAAAATTTTCCTGAGCCTCGCGCCGCGGCACAAAGATTCGGTCGTGACCCTTGGCAAGAGCTTGTCCGAGCTTGGATTCGAGTTGCTGGCCACCAGCGGCACGGCTGCCAAGCTCGAAGCCGAGGGAGTCAACGTGACTCGCGTCAAAAAGATCGCCGAGGGGCACCCGAACTTGATCGATCACTTGAAAAATGGGGACGTTCAGTTGATCATTAACACTCCAAGCGGCAAGGGAGCACGCACCGACGAAGGCAAAATCCGTGCTGCGGCGGTCCAATCCGGCGTACCATGCATTACCACCGTGGCTGCGGCCGATGCCGCGATTCGAGCGATGACAGCGATGCGGGAAGGTTCGATGGAAGTCGAATCGCTGCAAACCCGTTACGCCCGATCGCTGTAATCAAATCGAGGCCTGTTTTTGCCACGCGATACGGTTTCCGCAAATTGCTTCGCCAATCTGCGAGACCGGTTCCACAATGAGTGATCCATGAGTGACGAGTCAGCCAATCCCAACGCATCGAATGATTCGGCCCGATTGTACGATCCGGGCGAGCTTCGATTGCTCGTTGTCGACAACGAAGCCGCCCACGCTCGGGCAATGACCGAAAGCCTGGAAAAGGTCGGCTACAAGTGCGAAGTCGCAACCAGCGGTCCCGAAGCAGCGAAGCTTGTTGAACGCGAGACCTACGACATCATCATCACCGACATGGTGATGAACGACGTCGACGGCATGGAGATTTTGAAACTCGCACGCAAACAGCTGCCTGATTGCGAAATCGTGATGGTGACCGGTCATGCGACCGTTCCGATCGCGGTCGAAGCGATGCAAAAGGGGGCGTTCAACTTCCTGGAAAAACCGATCACACCGGCGCGTTTACGGGCGATTGTTGAAAAAGCCGCCGACGCAGTCTCACTGCGTCGACAAAACACCGAGTTGATGCAGCGGCTCGATGAACGATTCGGCTTTGAAGGAATCGTCTACACCAGCGACAAGATGAAAGGCGTCATCGACCGATTGCGACGGATCGCCGTCACCGACGCGACCGTGTTGATCACGGGCGAAAGCGGGACGGGCAAAGAGATGATTGCCCAAGCGATTCATCAAAATAGTCCCCGCCGCAACAAACGCATCGTGGCGCTGAATACACGTGCAGTGTCCGAGAATCTGGTCGAAAGTGAACTGTTTGGTCATGTCAAAGGCTCGTTCACCGACGCCGTGGCCGATCGCGTCGGAGCGTTTCAATATGCCAACGGCGGAACGCTGTTTTTAGACGAAGTCGGTGACATGCCGATGAGCACGCAAATCAAACTGTTGCGGGTGCTCGAGGAAAGCCAGATCACTCGCGTGGGTGATAATAAATCGATCAAGGTCAACGTCCGCTTGATCTCTGCGACCAACCGACCACTGGAAGACATGATTGAAACGGGCGTGTTCCGCAACGATCTGTACTTTCGTTT
>NZ_JBFHFD010000316.1:0-9444 GCF_041583735.1 Novipirellula sp. | reverse complement strand
TTGGAAAAGCTCCGAACGTTTTTTGACCCCGATGCACAACCTCAAGAAACTTGAATCGAAACATGAACGAAGAAGAAAACAAATCACAAGAAGAGATTGACGCAATGGATGCCGTGCACGAAGGCGAAGGGACGCAAGACGATAACGCTGCGGTCGAAAGTCGCGATGAAGAAATGGAGCGTTTGCGAGCTTCATCCGAATCGGCCGAAAAGCGGGTTTTGCAAGCCCAAGCCGAAGCCGAGAATTTTCGCAAGCGGATGCGTCGCGACTTCGAAGACCAATTGCGTTACGCAGCGGTTCCGTTGGTCAACGATTTGCTACAGGTTCGCGATAATTTACACCGCGCCATCGAAGCCGCAGGAACGGCCAGCGAGTCCGATGGGTTGCGTGACGGTGTTGCGATGGTCGCCAAGCAACTCGATGATACGCTTGCGAAATATCAAATTCGCGAGATCCCTGCAGCGGGCGAATTGTTCGATCCAAACTACCATGAAGCCATCTCGCAAATCCCCAGCGATGATCACGCCGCAGGGACGGTGGCTCATGTTGCGGTCACTGGATTCCAAATGCATGACCGTGTGATTCGTCCAAGCCAAGTCATTGTCAGCACGGGACCTGCGAGTGAAACGCCCGCGAACTAAGAATCGCGGACACGACTTTCGCCCCTTGCATTTCAACGTTCCTAACCTGGTCCATCTTTCAAGGCAATTTTGTATGCCAACTTACGATTATGAGTGCGACGCTTGCGGCCACACCATGGAGCTCTTTCAAGGGATCAATGATCCGGTTGAAAAGAAATGTCCTGAGTGCAAAAAGAACAAGCTGAAACGCTTGTTCGGTGCGGGGGCCGCGATTGTGTTCAAAGGCAGCGGGTTCTATCAAACCGATTACCGCAGCGAAGGATACAAGAAGGCCGCCAAAGCAGATAAATCGTCGACAAGCAGTTCGAGCAAAAGCGAATCAAAAGCTTCGAAAAGCGAGTCCAAGGCGAGCAAGCCCGCGAAGCCCAAAAGCGATTCCTAACGATGCCACATGTCTCTTCGCCGCTACGATTGTCAGCGGACCGCAGTGCATTGTGGGTTATTGATCTGCAAGAGAAACTGGTGCCTGTCGTCCCCTCGGGTGACGCCGTGGTCGAGCAAACGATGCGATTGGTCGAAGCGGCGAAGTTGTTGGACGTGCCACATGCGGCCACGGTTCAGTACCCCGAGCGGCTTGGAGGTTTGGTTCGTCCGCTTGACGATGTGTTTGATTCGCCCGAATCCAAGCGAGCCTTTAGCGCCTCTGTTTGCCGTGACGCACTCGAATCTTGGGCGAAACAATCACGTGATCAAATTGTGATCACAGGGATCGAAACGCATGTTTGTGTGTTGCAAACCGTTTTGGATTTGATCGCCGAAGGGTTTCGCCCATTTGTGGTCGCCGAAGCGGTTGCCGCACGCCACGGCCGCGATCATGAAATCGCAATCGAGCGAATGCAGATGGCCGGAGCGACGATCACCACGGTGGAATCGGTCATGTTCGAATGGGTCGGAACCTCGCTGCATCCGCAGTTCAAAGCGATTAGCCAGTTAGTCAAAAAGCGACGTTAGTTGCGTCAATGGGAATGATCGTGGCTCGATTCCGCCCTACATTCGCATCCTGTCTGCGAAACGGATAGCATTGGTGAAAACCGTGTGGCACGTCGGAGGCAATTTCTGTGGATCAAGCTGAGCACCCTACCCCGCGGCGAATAAATTTTCGCAAACGGTTCTATCATCCGTTTCAGCGACGTACCCGGGTCGGTTCGGTGCCTGGGAAACTGCGGTCGAGCAAGGACGCGGCTCCTACGCATGTCGAGAGAATCTATTTTGATCAAACGACGTTGCATGAAGACGAGACGGTGGAGGCATCGTCGCTGGTCGACGTCGCCTCAGGAACCCAGTGGATCAATGTCGTCGGGCTGGCGGATCACAAAACGATCGAAGCGATCGGCGAATGTTTTGAGATTCACCCGCTGTTGCTCGAAGACATCATTCATACGCACCAACGCCCCAAGGTCGATACGATCAAAGGCCGTGTCGTGGTCATCCTGAGGATGACGGACCAAGAGATTCCGCTGCATTTGGAACAGGTTTCCTTGGTGCTCAGCGGCAATACGTTGATCTCGTTCCAGGAGCGTCCGGGAGATTCCTTTGAACCGGTGCGAAGACGAATTCGGCAATCGCTGGGGCGGGTTCGCAGTCAATCAGCTGATTATCTGATGTACTGCTTGATCGACGCATTGCTAGACGCGTACTTTCCATTGTTGGAACAGTACGGCCGGATGTTAGAAAAACTAGAAGATGACGTTACCGACTCGCCTGGGCCACAAGAGCAGACGCAGATTCGCGACGTGAAACGCGAACTCGCCTACCTGCGAAAAACTGCGTATGGTCATCGCGAGACGTTGCAGCGATTGATCCAGGAATCCGAGGGGCGGTTTAGCGAGGACACGCGGCTCTTTCTTCGTGATTGCTTAGATCACGCCAGCCATCTGTTGGACGTGACCGAATCGTTTCGCGAAGTCGTTACCGATTTGCGAGATCTTTATTTCACCAGCCTCAGCCAACGCACCAACGACGTGATGCGTTTGCTGACATTGATCTCGACCATTTTTATTCCGATGTCGTTTGTCGCAGGTGTCTACGGGATGAATTTTGACAGCAGCCGGTCACGTTGGAACATGCCCGAAACACGTTGGGAATGGGGCTATCCAATGGCGCTGACGCTGATGGTGGGCATGGCGACGGGAATGTTGTGGGTATTCTATCGTCACGGATGGTTGCGACGTTAAATCGGTGGCTAATTGCCGGTTGCCACCGCGCGATGCCATCTGCATTCGCCCTAATCGGGTGTTTTTTATCGCGGTGCGGCGAAAGCCGCCCGGTCAAGATCGAACGTTTTTACTCGCCGCAAGCAGACGGCTCGCGCCGCGGGCGGCACCAAAGTCGATGGCACGACCGAGTTCGAACTACAGCGAATCCAAGAACCAACTCACGCGTTTACTGAACTCGTATGGATCCATTCCGATCACCTTTTCGAAATCGGCTTTTCGTTCGTCGCGTTGATACACGGCAAAGGGGCGGCGCATCGCTGTGTGATTCAGAATGGCCGCGAACTCGCGTGGCTGCCGTTCGGCAAGATAGAACATCATCGCCCAAGCGACCGAGTAGGCGTTCACGACTTGGTCTTCGTTGGCGAACATTTCGTCACCGCTGACGAGATTCAAAACGGCTTGTGTAAACTCGGCGTTGTTTTTGCCCGGATAGGATTTCTTCAAGACTTGTAAACTGTCTTCGTTGACACGTTGGCGTCGTAGTGCTGCGGTGGTCGATGTCGTTACCGCCGCGGGTTCGAACAGCTGCCCGATCCCTTCGGTGATCCATTTCGGAGTGTCATTCAAACGGCTATGGACGCCGGTGTTGAACGCCGACTGATGTGCCGCTTCGTGTCGCACCGTTGCAACGATCGAAGCTAGATGTCCTGCGTCGTGCGTCATGACCCGGTTGCTATTGTTGGAATAGATACCTGCAACTCGGGAAACATCAATTTTCTGTTTTTTGAACGCGTCATACATCTCGCCGCGATCAGGAAACACGATGGCAACCATCGGGAATCGTCCTTGGCGAATTTTGACGCCACGTTTGCTCATGTAAGAGACAAATCCACGGTGCGATTGCTCGAATAGTTTTGCCCAGCGGTCGCCACGCCCTAGCGGTTGAACCACCAAAAAGTTTTGAGTCGCGATGACTTCAAAATCATTGCCAAATTCGCTGCGAAGTTGATTTCGCAGTTCGGGTGCTGAAAGCGGTTCGTATTGGCCATCGAGCGATTTGAATTTTGTCTCGGGTTGCAGCGGATCGATCGAATGCAGCCATCCATCGCGTCCCATGACGACGATTTCCCGCGCGAGTGAAACCAGGGGAACGCCTCGCTGAAGCCGCCCCGCTTCGGAAAACTCGATCAATCCACTGACTTGACCCGTTGCTGAATCACAGGCGGATGCGATCAGCAGCGGGATGAAAGAGAGTGTTAGAAAACGGGTTCGCGAAGAAGCCATCAATTCGTCCTGTCAGTGCACTGAGGGTGAGCGAGCAGTGCAAACGTAGGTTAGAATCGGGACTATGCCCACAATCGACTGGGGTGATGCAGGACGTTCGTTAAATCAACGGTAACGAAAATGATGATCAAAACAATTGTGACGGTACTTCAGCGTGGGGGGCTGGGGGTGGTGTTGGCTATCTCGATCTCGCTGGGGGGATTCGGCCAAGAACCTGTCCGTGACTTGAAGTCCGATGTGCTCGAGTGGGTCGACGAACTCGATGCTTCGAGTTTGGCCAAACGCAAAGCCGCTGAGAATGCATTGATTCAAGCGGGCCCGGACGTGCTGCAGTATTTGCCCGAAAACAAAACGGGAATGTCGATCGAAGCATCCGAGCGGCTGACGCGTGTTCGCAAGGCGTTGTTTTCACTGCGTACCCAAACCGAAGTGGAATCGCTGGGGATTTCCGTCCGCCTCGGGGATGCAAAAACCGTCGGCGAAGCACTCGAGGCGATCAGCCGCGACAGTGGGATCGAATTTGAATTCGACGGTGACGATTCGACGGCGATCCAAGCGGTCGCAACGCCGCTGACATTTTGGCACGCATTGGATTTGGTTCTTGATCAAGCCAATCTAGACATCAATTTTTACGGTGGCGATCGCGAGACGCTGCAAATTGTCCGGCGTGAACCCGATCGGCCCTCACGTGTCGATTCGGCCGCTTACACCGGCGTCTATCGGATCGAGCCGACGTCGGTGAACTCACGCCGCGTTTTGAATCGTCCCAAGCTCAGTGCACTGAATATCAGCATGGAAATTAGCTGGGAACCCAAAACGACTCCCATCGGGTTGACCATTCCGATCGCTCAATTGCGAGGCAAACTCGATGACGGAGCAATGCTGAAACCTCAAGAATCCGGCGAGACCATCGACATTGCCACCAACAGTGAAATTGCCTTCAGCGAGTTTTATTTGCCGATGCAATTGCCTGCCGGCCAACCGCAGAAGATTGAATCACTCTCGGGCGTTATCAAGGCCATTCTTCCCGGCAAACGTCAAACGTTCGAGTTGCCGCTTTCGGAACCGGGCAAGGACGTCAAGCTCGATGCGATGCAGGTGACGCTCGAGCAAGTGCGAAAGAATGGGCCGATTCATGAAGTCCGAGTCGCCGTCACATTGGACGATGCCGGTCGGTCGCTGGAAAGCCACCGGCAGTGGATTTTTGAAAACAGTGCCTATGTCAAACGTGCCGACGGTTCACGTGCAGATCATCTAGGCTACGAAGTCTATCGGCAAACCGCTAACGGAGTCGGGATCGGCTACTTGTTTGATTTAGGCGATTCGGTTGGCGAATCAACGCTTGTTTACGAGTCGCCCACCGCGGTGGTTTCCAACGAAGTCTCGTTTGTGCTGCAGGACATCATGCTGCCATGATTGATTTCCCAAAAATTGGCTTGACGCTTCTGTTCGCAATGATCGTGGTTTCCCCCACGACATTTGCCGAGGATAAATGGAAGCCTGAGGACCCGTTCGCTGCGATCAATGGGGAACCCATTTTTCTTGGCGAATTGAACTTGGTGCTCGTCGAGCGGTTCGGCGTGAACCAGATCAGCAAGTTGGATATTCGCGTTCAGCAAGCGACCGCCGCCTTATTAGTGCGTCGTCACCTCGCGCTTCGTGCGTTACATGATCAAGCAGGCGAGTCACTTGCGGCAATCGTCGATCGGCAAGTGGAATCGCTCGAGAGCGAATTGAAGCGACGTGGCAGCGACCTCGGACGCTATGCAAAAGAACGACTCTCCACCGAAAAAGCGGTGCGTGACGATCTCGACTTTAAAATTTCCTGGGGGCAATATTTGAAGAGCCGATTGACCGAAGCGAACCTGCAACGCTTCTTTGAAAATCGCAAAGCAAACTATGGCGGCGGACGTTGGGAAGTGTCTCAGATTTTCGTTGCTGTCGACTCCGCCGATAGCGATGCGGTGCAAAGCGTCCGCAGCAGCCTTGCCAATTTGGTTCGCGAGATTCGCGATTCCGATGACATCGGTCAAGCCTTTGCCGCGGCGGCACGCGATCACAGCGACTCGGTTTCGGCCGGCGATGGTGGGATGATGGGGTGGGTCGAAAAGGATGGCGATTTGCCATCGCGTCTCATGCAAGCGGTGCGGTCGACGAAACCGGGGGAAATCAGTGATCCGCTGCAAAGTCCCTTAGGGATGCATGTGGTTTTGGTCCACCAGTTCGAGGAAATGCCGATCACGTTTGACGATCTGAATGACATTGCTCCGCTGCGGCGGGATGCTGCCAATGCTCTTTTTGATTATCTGATCCAGACTCAAAAGGACGCGCGAGTGTCTTGGTTGATCAAGTCACTCGAACCTCCATCCCTCGACGTTGCCTCCCAAGAAAACTAAGCACAGGCAAAATCAAGCACGTCGGAATCTTAGCACGTCGGCGACACTCGGCGACCTTCTCTCGTCTCGGGCCCCATTGAACTGTGAACCGTCCTCCTGATACCACTCGCGAGCACGACGCTTTGATCGGACGCTGGTGGACACGAGTGGAAGCTCACGAAATCAAGTGTGTCGGGTGGGCATTTGCTTGGTTCTTTTTCATTCTGCTTAGCTATTTCACGATTCGCCCGATTCGCGAGACAATGGGAATCGAAGGGGGGACCGAAAAGCTGCCCCATTTGTTTCTCATCACTTTTCTCGCCATGTTGTTGGCCCTTCCGGTCTACTCGGGTGTCGTCGCTCGCCTGCCTCGCCGCTGGCTCGTGCGGGTGGTGTATCATTTTTTTGCCGGTTGCTTGTTGCTGTTTTGGAGTTTGTTGCAAGTCGAATCCGATGTGGTTCGCATTTGGACAGCACGCGTCATCTTTATCTGGATTAACGTCTTTGCACTGTTTGCGACGAGCGTGTTTTGGAGTGTGTTGGCCGATTTGTTTCGTAGTAATCAAGCGAAACGTTTGTTTGGGCTGATTGCTGCGGGAGGCACGTTGGGGGCGATCACGGGGTCGTTTTTAACATCGCTCCTTGCAACTCGGCTCTCGACCGATTCATTGTTGCTGATCCCTGCGGTGTTGCTTGAGCTGGGGTTGGCGTGTGCATGGCGATTGGAGCTGAACTCGTATCAGTTGGTTGACCCAAAGGATGCGAAAACGCCGGGCGGCAATCACCCGCGATCAGCGAGTTCAACAGGCGGCGGACTGTGGACCGGGATCACGCAAGTGTTGAGCTCGGGATACTTAGCGTCGATCTGTTTGTTTCTGTTTTTGATCCAAGCGTTTGCAACCCAATTGTATTTGCAGCAGGCCGATATCGTGAATATCGCAATCGAGTCACGCGAGGCTCGGACGTCCTTTTTTGCCAAGATCGACTTGGGGACACAGTTGATGACGTTGTTGTTGCAAACGACCGTGGCTGGAACGATTCTTCGGCGATTGGGGATCAGCGTGGCGCTGTCGGTGTTGCCACTGATCTACATTTGCGGTTTCGCCGCGCTGGCCAGTGTGCCGACGCTGGGCGTGTTGATGGTGATCATGATTTGCACACGCGCCGGAGCCTATGGCATCACCGTGCCGTCGCGAGAAGTTTTGTTCACGGTGGTCAGTCGCGAGCAAAAGTACAAGTCAAAGAGTTTTATCGACACAGTGGTGCTGCGTGGCGGTGACGCGTTGTCGAGTCAATTGTTCGGGGCACTGCAAAAATTTGGGGCCAGCTTAACCGCGATGAATTGGTATGCCGTCCCGCTGACCGCGGTTTGGCTGCTGATTGCATGGCGACTTGGCCGTAGCCAGGAACGCCGCGCCAAGCAGTAGGACAGCGAGGGACAAATCGATTGTCCATTTGTTAGTGATAGGTCCGTCGTTGGAGTCAGGCTGGAAGCCAATCCCGTATTCAAAGCGGAAACTCTTCCGATGTCCCCACAATCTCGATGTCCTTATCCGCCTGGAAAATCTCTAACAGATCTTCGTGTAGTTTGTTGGTCCACGGGGCGGTGTCGATAAAACGCATCTTCTTCCAACTCCAATTCCGCGGTCCGCTGGATCCTTCAGTACAAGCAAATTCGGTGGGACTTGAGTCTGCTGATCCTTCGTCAGCATTGATCGAAGAATAGACACAGACTCCGAATTTGAACGGGACCGATTTTATTTCGATCCACCAACCCCAATCTTCGCAGCATACAAACGGAGTGTCATATTCGCGATCGGCAAGTCTTGACTGCAGGTATTTGGCCAGTGCCTTGCCGTACATCCCTTCATTCGCTAACTCTTCCTTTTCGCCCGGAAGGATCGGGAATTTGTTCGAACGAATATGGATAAAACGGTTCATGCGGGACTACAGCCCATTGAAAGTTGCCGATTTCATTCGGTCTCGGTCATCTCGGTTTCGAGCGGCCGTTTTGCCAACCAATACCGTCGTGTTTGCTTTGTCAAAATTGCAATCACCAACAACAGCCACAGCAACGATCCGAGCAACACCAACACCGGGGCAGCTTGATTCGCTGCTTCGCCACTAAGGAAAGCAAACACGGTGCCGATCAATGTCGCTGCGGACATCAGTGCCATGGGGGCAAAGATCAGCCATACGCCCGTCAAGATCAGCAGCGACGGTTTCGCGGATGCCAACGCGCTGTATTTTGGAACAAAATTATCGTGCCACACGTCTTGATTAAGACGTTCCGACAGAGGGACGTAACGTTCTTGTTCTTTTGCTGACATCAACTACTTCCACGACGGATGGAAAACCAGAAACGCGTGCCGCGAGCATCTGTTTGAATCGGGGGATTCTACCCCTGCCATTGTATGGGCACTCGAAAAAAGGTTCCAGTGCGAATGGATGTGGATCAAGTGGGCGTTTGGCATCGCGAATGATACGAGCCTCGGCGCGTCAACGCCGGTTGCCTTCGACACCAAACAGCGACATCACACGAGTCGTGAGCGAATCAATCCAGGGGGCGAAACATTCAGTCCAGTTGAACATGAGGCCGTAAATACGTCCATTTAAAGTTATTGCGGCTACAAAGTTGATCGAAAGATTGATGTGGCACATCGCTTGCATTGGTGTTTGCGGTGGGTGATGAATAGGACTATCACCCGACTTGCAAATCGCTCTTCGCGACCGCGAATGCGATTCACACGCGAATCGACACTTTTCACTGAAACCAAATCCCTACTAAACGATGATGAACCCTCCGACTCTTGCTGTGACTCGTTCCGATGCTCTGAGGTTGAAAACGCTGCTCAATAGCGAATTTGTGATCGCAATTGGGGGCGAACGCACGCATCTGAGCGAATTTAAGGACCGGCTAGAACGAGCCATGGTGCTGGAATCGCAAGACATGATGCCGGACGTCGTCACGATGAATTCGACCATTCG
>NZ_JBFHFD010000315.1:0-9473 GCF_041583735.1 Novipirellula sp. | reverse complement strand
ACGTCGGGCGACTGCGTCGTGGGAACGGCTACAAATTCACGGCACGTCCACCCCGCCTCGATCGATTTTAAATTACTTGCACTTTTCGCCGACGCAACCTTGACATGCTATGAATCGCAATTGCACCGCTATCGATATTCACTGCGATCGTTCGCGACAGGCAACGATCGGATTGTTTCTTATCCTGATGGGGTTCGTCACGACAGACTACTCGCAAGCTGCAGAACCTGCCACCGAAGCATTACCGCAGAAAACGGATGGCCACGCGACCGATGCGGTGTTTGCGGAACAACACATCCCCGAAAGCGGAATCCTGATATGTGGTCGAGCGCGCAGCTTGCCACAGCGGCGTGCGTTTGAACTTCTGACCGATTGGATCCTGCCCAACGATCAACACTCGGGGTTCCGCGTGACTACCGATTATGTTGCACCCGACTACACCGCTGCAGCGACACCACCAACACAATCGGGCGGGCAAATCGTCTCGCCCGCAATCCTGTGGCTACGTCTGGCCAACGAGCTTAATGAAATCGAAGCAACTCGCACGGCGATCACTCAATGTCGCATTGACTCGCCCGGTAACCAGTGCAATCAAACGGCGCTACTCGCGCTGCTGGCGATCGAGGAAGATGACATCGCCTTGACCGGCGACTTGTTGGAAAAACTTTTCTCTCTGGTGCTCTCGGATCCCGGTTTGCTAGACGAGTCGCGGCAAGCGATTTTGTTGTGTGCCGATCAAGCGGGCCGGTCACCTGAATTAAGTGCGATTGTCATCGACCCCGTGCAAATGGTGATCCAGCATGACATCAAAGAGCTCCATCGATCTGCATGGCATCGTCATCTGGAGGCCGCTTTTGCAAAATTGGTCGAGCAATCGCAGCGGGAAGAGAACGTACAACATGCGACCGGTTTGTACCCAGGCAAACTCGACACAAATCAGTGGCACCGCGTCAGCCGAAGTTCAGCGATGGAGCATGGTCATGGCTATCCTGCAGCCAACTGGCACATCACTCGGGGGGCGGCGAGAAAGGTGTCGAGCCACAGCGACGATTTTTTGTTTTTCGCGTCACCGCTGCAGGGTCGTTTTGACATTGAAACCGATGTCACTGGATTCGGTTATCGCGATACGCAAATGATGATTGCCGGACAATGGACCGGGCTGATCTACGATCATTGTCACTATGCAATCGGAAACATTTCCGGCGAATTGAAACGCTTCCCCGTCGATCCGCCGATGCAGGACATCCATAGTCGCGGGTCGATTCACGTTCGAACAACGGTGCGCGAAACCGAGGCAACCACTTTCTTCAACGCCCGCCAGATTCACGTCCAACCGCTACCCCGGCATCGTGATCCCTGGATCGCCATTCGAAGTGCCTACAATACGCATGGGGGCGTCGATGATCTGAGGATTACGGGAACGCCCACAATCCCCGAGACCATTCCGCTGGTGACTTCGCCCGAGTTGACCGAATGGTACGACTACTTCGGCAATACCACAGCAGCCTCGCATCGATTGACCGATTGGAAGGGAAGCGTCCAAACGCAGCAAGCCGGCAACGCGGCAACGGAGATCACCGATGCTCGTGCGACGGAGCTTCCGCCGGGAAGCGGTGCCGAGCGGCTGCTGGTCTATAGCCGCCCCATCATCGAAGATGGTTCGATTGAATACGAATTCTGGTACACGCCCGGTGAAACGATCACGCATCCTGCGGTGGGTCGTAATTGCTACTTGCTCAGCGACGAAGGCGTTAGGCTGCACCAATTGACCGACGGACGCTACGAACGTTCGACGTTGCGAAGTGACAATGCAAGCGAGCTATCGGACGATCATCCAACGCTCTCGCTACTGGAAAATGCCTGGAACAAGATGCGGGTCGAAGTTGCCGGAGACCAGCTGCGTTTGCTGCTAAACGGAGCCCCCATCTACGAATCGACGCTGCAATCAGATCGTTTGCGGCGAAAGTTTGGGCTGTTTCATTACGCAGATCAATCGGATTTGCGAGTGCGAAATCCACACTGGACCGGTGACTGGCCAAAGCAGATGCCTGCACTCGATGCACAAAGCCTTGCTGTTTATGGCAACGCAGAACTTGATCGGACGGCCGAGGAATTGCCCGAGCTATTTGTCCAAGAGATTGACGCGCCGTCGATTCTCGATCGCAAGTTCACCGTGGTTACCGGGAACGCCAGTACCGATGTTCAGTCATCCGATGAGGGTGTGCGACTACTGCGGGACGGACAAGCAGGATATAGCGGAACACTGCTCGGTGCGGCGGTGGAAGTTGGCGGCGATTTTGATGTCGTGTTGTCCTATGACCAATTCGAATACCAGGCCGATGCCGGGAAAGTCGCAAGCATCCAAATGTACGTGCGAGCAAAAAACGAGGATTGCGACGTCGCCGCAGTGCAGTGCACGCAAGGCCGCGACGGCAAGTTCTCGGTCCAATGCATGAAGATGCAAACGATCAACGGCGAGGAGCGTCGACACTACTTCGGCCGTTATCCGACCGAAGCGACCGCAGGTCGCATTCGAATATGTCGCCGGCAAAACAAAATCTATTACCTGCATGCCGAAAACGATTCGATGCAGTTCCAATTGCTTGGCGAAAATGATTTCACCGCCGAAGATCTGCAGGAACTCGGGATTCAATTTGGAGTGCAAATTCAAGACGCCGGTGGCTATTCGCGAGCTCGGTTTACCAAAATCGAAATCCGAGCCGAGCGTTTAAGCGGTTTGGCGACCGAGTCCACTGATGCGATGTTGGCGAAGTTCAACGAGCAACGTGACCAACTTCCCGACTCGTTTCACTGCGACTTTCGTACCACGCCGCTGGACGAAGACGATTTCCATAGCTGGGGCAATTTGCACGGTTGGAATCGATCCACAGGCGGTGTGCTGGTCGATTCTGTGGGCACGGATCATTGGACGAGTGCCGGGATCTCGCTGAAACACATCATCCAGGGCGATTTCGATATCACGTTTGCCTTTGAGCCGAATGAGCTTGCGGTCCCCAAAGAGGGCGACTACACGCAAATCTTTTTGCAAGTGGAGACATCGGATGAGGATCGCACACAGCTTAACGCGATGCTGGTCAAATCGCCTCGCGGCGGGACCGTCAGTCAAGGGCAATCCCGCACCCAAAACGCTCAGGGATACAGCTATAACCGACTCGGAAGCTTGGGGATCTCAACGCCCGACTATCTGCGACTGCTGCGACGCGGCGAGAAAGTCTATTTCTATGCTGGGGTTGAGTCCGAAAAACAGGAGTATTTGATTGGGTCGACGAGCGCACCCGATGTGCCACTGAGTCCTTTCGGCGTTCGCATGATGCTGCATACTGGGGGCTCGGATCGCACGTCACAAATGTTGGTCAAGTCGATTGATGTCAAGGCGGATCAGCTAACGCGGTTTTCGCTTGCCCCAGTCGCAAACTCCGCTCCGAGCACGACCAAGCCACGCCCTACCATTCCCTCGACCAAATCGCTTCCCACCCGACTATTCGAATCCGTTCGCGGGCTGTTCCAATGATGATCACCAAGCTACTCCCAATCGCCACCCGACTGCTGCCGATCGTTTTCGTGACCGGGGTCATCACGTCGTGGTTGCCGACGACTGTGGATGCTCAAACCATCCCCGCGGATTCGACAACGATTCTGCAGCAACTGACCGAGCGTGATCTTGATCAGGCTCTCGAGTCGCTTGGAGAGCTTGTGGATCAGCCACTTGCATTCCGTGACTTTGCCTACAGCAGTTTGCCGTCGGCTGCAGCGGGCGTGAACCGTTCACTTGCTCAATTGAGTGCCGATGAACAATTTGATCGGTTGGAAAAGTGGACGCTGCCTTCGGAGGACCGGAAACAGGTTCGTCTATTGGCGGTTCCCGTGCCGACCGACGCACCGCCGAGAGTGTTTGCACGATCACTGGGCCAACGTCCCCTCGATTCGACGTTTGCAATCGCATCGGTGGGGCCGGTCCGAGGCTTCTTTTGCAGTGGGTGGATGCTCGTGCAAGCGGCCGATGAGGTGGGCCGATTGGCTCGACTGCGATCGACGCTCGAAGAATTGGAAACAGCCGACGTCGCCGGCGCGACCGAATTGCTGATGCTCGCCTACGTCGCGGGCAGCCGCGGCAACCTCGATCGTGTGAAAGCCTATTTGCAAACGCGTGTTGCTGACGATCCAGCGTCAGCCGGTGATTTGTCGCCCGACGCGATACCGCAAACTGCGATTGCCTCGGCCGCATTGTTGCACCCCGAACTGCAACCGGTCGCCGAAACCTTATTAAACCACTTGGTGGACCGTGCCGGTCAAGGCGATGCGATCGCATTGCGGCCGTTCCTGAGGATCGCACATGCCACCGCAGTCCAGGTTTACCGCGGGCAATCGAGCCCCGAAGTGTTGTTTGAGAACCGGTTGAAGTACTGGGTTCCCGCAACGGTCCGATCGTCGACCGAGATTCAGCGTGGGCAACCCCGCGGGGTGTGGCTCTCGCATGAAGGCCATCTCTTGCATCTCGCTGGCGGGAACACCGATGTGCTGCTGTTTCGCTTTCCGCTGATTGGCGAATTTGAATTTGTTTGTGAGACGCAGGAAGGCGGAGCGATCGGCACCGATGGCGGGTTGGTTTATGGTGGTCTGCAATTCCAAGCTCTCGGACGCAAGGACACGCTGCAAATTTGGGACGCCGACTCGGATCACCCCTTGATTCGCCCGTCGCCCTTCGCTCGCTACGACGTGCAGCCTGTATTTAATCATGTGTCGATTCATTCGTCCGATGACGGCGCCAAATTTGAGTCGAACTTTCACCCGGTTTGGTTCGACGACGCGGCGGTCGGATCAAGTCCATGGATTGGATTGAGAAGCTCGGGCACCAAACGGCCGGTGTTCCGAAACATTCAAATTCATGGAACGCCGACGATTCCTCGAGAGGTTCGGCTGACGTCTGGCGACCAGCTTCGAGGTTGGCAGTCGGGCTTTTTTGCAGAGACGAAGCCGCCGTTTCGAGCTGCGGGTGAAACGGAAAAGGAAACGACATCCGGTTTTGAGTGGCAGTTGCACTCGGGTGAGCTTCACGCAGCGAAACACGAGGATGATGCGGCCGCCCGCAAGCCAGGACTGCTGCAATACCAACGGCCGCTGCTCGATGGCGAAGCGATCCGATATGAGTTTATGTACGACGGAAATGCGACGATCGTGCATCCTGCGATTGGCAGACTCGCGTTTCTACTTGAGTCCGGCGGAGTTCGAGTCCGCTGGATCACCTCCGGGGAAACCGAATGGACTGGGTTGCAAAGCGACAACGCAGCGATCGAACCATTGAATCGGCGCGGCCCGCGACCATTGCCGCTGAAGGAAAACCAATGGAACGCCGTGGTCGTCAAACGATCCGGTGGCAAGTGTCATATCACGCTGAATGATGAACTGATTTATCAGCGTCCTGACGATGTTGACATTGCCCCCCAATTCGGACTCTACCGAGCGGAACGCACCGAGCCCTCGCGGGTGCGAAACGTGGTCATGACGGGCGACTGGCCTGAAACGCTGCCCGCTGATTTTGCGACCGAGCCACTCTGCGGGGCGGATCGGCCACTTCGTTCGCAGGATTGAACGAGCCGATCTAATGCTTTCCCAGGCGTGCCGCGTTTATCCGATGCGTGTCGCGTTTATCCGATGCGTGTCGCGTTTATCCGATGCGTGTCGCGTTTATCCGATGCGTGGTGAGCCGTCACGTCAAAATCGAGCCACGCAGCGGCAACGACCGATCCCAGGAACGCGAAAAATGCAATGGAATTGCGATGAGCTTTCGATTTAATGGCGGAAAACCCGGCGTCGCATATCATTAACGGCGTGCCGCAATACGTTAATGACGGGGGCATGACTGTCGTTATAATGGGGGTATCAGCGTTATCTTTTCTTCTCTTCTCTTCAAATGGCAGGTGAACGTTATGCAACGTAAATCACGTCGTGGATTCACACTCGTAGAACTTTTGGTCGTTATCGCGATCATCGGAGTCTTAGTCGGACTTTTGTTACCGGCGGTTCAAGCTGCACGTGAAGCAGCACGGCGAATGAGCTGTAGCAACAATTTCAAGCAAATTGGGCTCGCGATCCATAATTACCATTCCGCTTACAAGCAGTTGCCAACGCATGGCACCGGCACCGTGGCCCCTGATCCTGGGATCGACTGGTGGAGAAGTTCGGCAGTCGTTAACAACCGTCAACTCAGCATGTTAGTCGGCATTTTGCCGTTCATTGAACAACAAGCGTTATGGGAGCAGATTTCCAATCCCAACAACGTGGGCGGAACTTGGAACGCGATGGGGCCGACGCCTCAGAACATCAATTACGAACCTTGGGCCACCGATATCCCGGGATTCCGTTGTCCCAGCGACCCTGGACAAGGTTTGCCGTCGCTAGGCCGTTCCAACTATGCCGCATGTATCGGTGATTCTTGTGACGAAACCGCGTACGGACCATGGGCCAACAAACGAAAGATCGACGGGCCACGATCGCGAGCTTCGACCGCGCGTGGGGCTCATCGCGGATTTTTCAAGCCATTCGACAAAGGTCGATTCCGTGATGTGCTCGATGGGTTGTCCAACACGATCGCTGCAGGCGAAATTGCGACCTATTTGGGCGACCGCGACATCCGCTCGGTATTGCCTAGTTTCAGTGCCGGCAATAACAACGCAACGATGAGAACGATTCGCGACAATCCTAAGGCATGTGCGGTCAAAATCGAAACCGATCGCCCTCGCTACTGGATCAAGGCCAGCCGTGAATCACGTGCTCGTGGTTATCGCTGGGCCGACGCAAAAACGATCTTCACCGGTTTCACCACTATCTTGCCGCCGAACAGTGAAATCTGCTCACGCAGCAATGGAGACGACTTGAATGTGATCGGCAGCACGTCGAGCCAGCATCAAGGTGGCAGCCACGTCTTGATGGGCGATGGAGGCGTGAAATTCATCACCGATTCGATCGAAGCAGGCAACTCGACCGCCGGCATGGTTTGGAAAAATGGTACCGGAGCTCAAGCACCTGGATCGCAAAGTCCCTATGGCCTGTGGGGCGCACTTGGTACCCGCGCCAACAAAGAAGTCATTGATACTGAGTTCTAAAGCGGTAGTCCAATGGAATGTCGCACCACGCTAGATCTGCAGCGTGGTGCGACGCTGAAAATTAGATGGTCTTGTTTTCCGCTACGGCATCCACGGCCGTTTCGCAGTAATGACATCCAATTACATTCGCAAACATTCATAAAGGAAACTCAAATTGAATCGCCACTTCTTGCTCACACTGTTGATGCTGGGATCCTTCTCGCTCTCTGTCGGTTGTTCTGATCCGCAACCGGTGAATGTCACCGATGACGCCGATGCCGCCGCGATCGCCGAATACGAAGCCAACGAGGCTCGGTTGCAAGCGGAATCCGAAGCGTCAATGGACGAGTAGACGCCACATCGCGAACTCTCTCTTTTCTTCAGTGCGGTCGACAACGTTCGGCCGCACCGGGTAACACCGCTCTTAGGCTACCCGTTTTAGCCACGCGTCCTGGTTGCGTGACGCCCTATTCGTGGCTAGCGACAAAAACACAACGCTGCAAACGAGGTCGTAACGGAACTCGTCAACGGTTTGTTGATCTACTGAGCCGCGACGCGTCAGCAGTCGGGGCCCCCGTGCTACCCAGTGCTTTACGGCCCGCGGCTCACCGTTGCGTTTTGCAGTTGGATCAAATCAACAAGCCGTTGAAACTTCCACTACAAATTTCTCACACAGCCCCCTCCCTCATCTCTTCGTTGCCGCCGCATGCTGGGTGCAAAGTCCACCCCCAAAAGATTGCTCGCTTTCTTCTGCGATCCAACGCGACTGGTGATCACATTATCGCTGCTCCAACGGCACTTGGCGGCACCTTGCGACCCTTGGCCGCTCGCTGCCCTGGGGCACTTCACGATTCTTAAACAATCCTTTAGCTGCTCTTCATCTTCGTGTTCTACCTTCTCGCCACGTGGTCGTCCTCTGCATGGCGATCTTGCAACACATCGTGGTTACAGAACATCGAATTAGAAAATAAAGGACAGAGAATGAATGTGGAGATTACTCGAATGCGTCCCTCGGGCGCCATTCGAAAGAACGGATTCACGTTGGTCGAGTTACTTGTGGTGATTGCGATCATCGGCGTATTGGTGGGGTTGCTTTTGCCCGCCGTGCAGGCCGCTCGAGAAGCCGCCCGCCGTATGCAGTGTCAAAACAAGCTGCGGCAAATTGGTTTGGCGTGTCATAATTTCCAGGACACACGAGGGCACTTGCCAGGCGGTGGACGTGACGGCGACCATCGCGTTCCTGATCCACTAGAGGATTGCTGCCGATCGCAGACGCATGCCGGTTGGAGTTGGTCCTACTCGATTCTGGCCTACATCGAAGCCGACAATGTTTATCAATTGGCTAGCCAATCGGACGACCCTGACGTCGGCGACACGGGCTACAACAGCAAAGAGGACGTGGTGGCGCAGGCGACATCGCCGATTTACACCTGTCCCTCACGTCGAAATTCGACCTCGTATGGCAGCGGCAACTTTTATCGCGTGGACTATGCTGGCAATGCTGGCACCCGAGGACCAGGCGGCGTACGCGACAAAGCAAGCAGCGGGCTTGATGGCGTGATCATGCAAACCGATCGTGGCAAGATTCGCATTGAACAGATTCGTGATGGATCCTCCAACACGATCATGATTGGCGAGAAGGCGCTGCACCGGGATTCGTTCGGCAGCGAAGGTGGCGACAACGAGCGTTGGAACAACGCCGGTTGGGACGAAGACGTCATTCGCTTTGGTGCGGGCAAATTGGCCGACGGAACTCGCTACGGGATCACACCGATTACTGACCAGAAAGCGACCCATCAAGATGGTTCGTCTTGGACCACCGTCACCGATAAAGGGGGCGTGGTCTGGGGGCAATGGCACCCGTTCTTCGGTTCCTCACACCCCGGCGGCACCAACTTTTGCTTGGCGGATGGATCGGTGCGGTTTGTCGGCGAATCGGTCGACGGCGATCTGTTCCGTCGGCTGAGCGTTAGTGACGACGGTGAAATTGTTGAGCTCGAGTAGAACCCCACCCCACACGACTTCATTGAATATCGAAGGAACATAGAAAGAATTACGATGAAACCATTCTCGATCCTCCTAGTGTTGGCTCTTTGCGTGCAGACACTCGGCTGTGGCAGCGAATCCGTCCCCCAGCCTCCAACTCTTGATGCGGAAACTCGCGAAGCAATCGCAATCGAAGACAAATCGATTGACGACGCCGAAGCGAATCAGTAGCTTCAGTTCAACAACAGACCTGTTCGCAACACGATGCCAGGCAGCAACCACGGACGCCAGTCCGTGGTTAACTGCAGCGTCGATGACCTCACGTAGTCTAGGCTTCCAGCCTGGGAATCACAGCAAACCCAGGCTGGAAGCCTAGGCTACGTT
>NZ_JBFHFD010000314.1:0-9518 GCF_041583735.1 Novipirellula sp. | reverse complement strand
ACAGTGTGGGATGTCCCCAGCGGTCGCCGTGGACCGCATGGACTTGGTGGAGCATCTCATCCGCTTCGCGTCGTCTGGACAACGTCTTGATGTATTGTTGGCGTTGTTCGCCGGAACTAAATTCGATTGGACGCTGCATCTCCAACTCTCGCATCGATTTGATGTGATGTTTGTCCATGAACATTCGCAATCCATCGACCAGCGTGCGAATCACTCCAGGGCCTTCGCGGTACACGGCCGAAGTCACCATGGCAACGTCGGCTCCGGCCAACAGCACGCGGATGACGTCGCTCGGGGTGCCGATCCCGCCACATGCCGCAAGCGGCATGGCAGGGCAATAGCTGTGAATTCGCATGATGGTTCCAAGCGATTGAACGATCGAACCCGCATGGGTTAATTCCCAGTTGATTTTCAGCTGGAAACTGTCAAGACAGATGTCGACGTCCGGGGCCCGACCGAACAACACCAAACCTTGGGCTCCCGACAACAATCGATGTGCCAGATGGCTGGGGCTCGTGTAATAGCGGTCGAGTTTCAGGAACAACGGAATTGTGATGGCGGCGTCAATCTGGGTGACCAACTCAGTCAGCGCATCTTCGACTTCCCGAGGGCTCGCATATTCGCTCGGCGGCGGATGATGCACATTCAATTCGATCGCCGCGGCACCCGCCTGCTGAAGCTCACCGGCAAAGTCCAACCAATGTCCTCCACACTCCCCATTCAGACTGGCGATGATGGGAATCGAAACGTGAGCGGCTGCGCGTTGTACCATCGACAAATACGATTCCGCACTCTGGCAATACGTATCGGTCGGCCCCAATTTGCAGCGTTCCAGTAATTGGGGGGAAGCTTCATGCACCTCAAGTCCCCTGCGCTGGTTCCACTGCAGGACCTGTTCCTGAAAGAGCGAGGGTAGCACGATGGCGCCCGCACCCGCTGCGGCGATCGCCGCGTGGCTCTGCTCTTCGGCGGTCAATGGACAAGCGCCGACAAGAATGGGGGACTCAAGCTTTAAGCCGCCAAAGTGTGTCGTCAGGTCAATGCTCATGGGCACCCCTTTGTAACGCGAACGTGAAACTCGGCGAAACGCCCACATGACTTTTACGAGTTTCTCGTCTTTGATTATAAGGTACCTAGCACAAATAGTTCCCAACAAAAGCCAACGTTGTAGAACACAATGGCATCATCAAAGCAACGCGGTTCGCAGGTGCGAATCCATTGATTCGCTGAGTTTTAGTTCAGTTCCATGCGATGCTTTCTCATGTACGAATGGCATTCGACGCAGCGCACCGTCATCGAGACATACCCCAGCGTCGCTCGGCTAATGTTCTTTTCCTTTGCGGCTTCCGCGATCATCTCTGCAGTGCGTCGAAATTCCTGACTCTGAGTCACATATTCCGGGGTCTGCAACACGTTCCAGCCACTTTCGAGGCTTAACAGTTTTAATGCTTTGGCATTTTGGGCGATGGCCTCGAAATCCTCGAGCGTCAGACCCTCGAGGATCGCTTTTGACTTGTCGAGTTTCATCTTCATCAACGGTGTGATGCGATGAGGGGGGGCTTCGTTAGGCGGATCTGCACTACTGAGTTGCGAACCCATTGTTGCGAAAAACAAGGCGAAAATTAGTGCACTCGTGACTTTCATCATCGATACTCCAGCGACACAAAGAGGGAAAGGAAGCAAAACGGAGTTGGGGAAAAAATAGATCCTGCCGAAATCCAACTCAGCAGGTCATTTTGTGAACGTGCCGCCGAAATCGGGTTGGAAAGGCGGAACTCGCTATGAGTGGGTGTCCCCCGAAGAGTGGGGGCGATAATGTTGCCAACATTCTTCTTCGCGACCTCGGACGATGCGGCAGCCACGAAGTTTGCCAAATTGCGAGGTGATCACCGTCCATCGGTCATGTGATTTGGGATCGTCGCGATAGAGAATAACCCAATCCTTGGTTGTATTAAGCTGATGAGCACGCGCGGTGTTCGAGTACATTGCGGTGTAGTGCCGGTCGGATCGCTGGCAATGCAGAATGGGTAGCCAAGCGACTGCCCCAGGATTGAAATGACGAGGGGCGATCTTCGTTAGCTTGCCTTGCGAAGCGAGTCGCCGATACTCTTCGTCGACGTCCAGCAATTCGGCTACCGAGACCTCGTGGTCCGATTCGTGTGCACCGGAGAGGGTGTGATCATAAACGGCCCGCTCCGATCGCGTCATGTCCGCATTTTCGCCTGCGAGGGCAGAGGGGCCAGCGGGTGAGCGATGACGAAGACGATCGGCCAAACTTTCGCGAATGGCGCGAATTCGCTTGCGTCCCATCCCCGGTACGTTTTCCAGCCGCCCGTCTTTTGCAGCCGCCCATAATTCAAGTAGCGTTTCGATCTCGAGCTCCTCATGAATTCGATGCGCTAGCTCGGGACCGATGCTGGGCAAGGTCGCAAACAATCGCTCGGCGGTCTCTTCGCCACGCAGCCGATCCAATAGCGGAATGCGACCCAATCGAAGGTATTGTTCGATTAAGTTTGCGATCGAATGCCCAATCGTCGGCAAGTCGATCAGCCCCATCACGCCCTCGTGCAGCATGATATTGCGAACCGGAGTCGCCAGCGATTGGAGTGTCTTGCTGGCGTTCTGATACGCACGAACGCGAAACTCACCCGCACCTTGTTCCGCCAACAGGTTGGCGATCTCGTCTAGCAATTCTGCGATCGCTTGATTCTCCGAGGCGTGGTGCGACGACTCGGAAACCGTTTCGATCTCGCGAGCAATCTCGTCGGGTTGATGCGACTGAATCGCGACCATCTCTGCCACCTGCTCTGTTGGTTGGGGTGAACGTTGCGATGCGAACGGGCTTGCTCGGCCGAATTACTTCGGAGTTCGAGGAAGCGCGACGTCGCGACTTAGCACTTCGTCAAGGAACGAAAGGACGCGTCGTTCATCGATCGTGGTTTTGACAAAACCCAGCACCCCGCCGGAAGCATTCGCCACCGCTCTCGCTCGATCCATGATGTCCGCACGCAGCGTCAGTAACGACTCATCACTCATTCGGGTGATCAAGTCGGTGATGTAATGCTTCCAGGTCAAGGCAAGCTTCTTTTTGGGTTTGACGGACAACCAGTGCTCAAGTAAATCCGCCGCCGGAGTTCCCTCGGTAATCCCTTTTTCGTGTGCCGCAGCCAAAATGGGGCGACGCTCTTCGGGATCCATTTTCCCGTCGGCCCAGGCAACAAGGACCAGAGGAACCAACGATAACGCCGCGACCGTCTCCGCATTCGCACCGGCAGCCAATAGTTCGTCGATTAAATGAGAATCGGAAATCCCCGTTACCTCCGCGAGTTGTTGCCGATTGGTTTCGAGTTCCTTCTTCGCCCTCATGTCTGAAATGAGCCGCTCGTCGACTCGGTGGAAAAATTCATCTTCCAATGCTTGACGACGGTCGGTGAATGCGTCTTTCGTCACCATTACTTGCTCCTCGGTTGATTGCCCACTGGATTGTCGTTGCGATTGCAACAGTTAATTGAATTGCAAACGTTGTGCCATCACTGCGGGGGAAGGATCCCGTACTGTTTTCTTGCGGAAAACATCCGCTCCTTAGCGAGTGCGAGACAATGACGTGTGACGGTGTGGCACACGTGTGCCCCGTTGACGCATCGAATCGGTGCAGATTGTTGTGCTGGGCTGATAAAAAACGCATAAGCGAACCGAACTTCGGTGTTGTCCACCATCCAATCCATGCTTGGCGCAACGTTTGCCTGATCTGCGGTCCCGAAACCGAAACACTTTCCCCCATTCACACCGCCGCTATCCAGTGCCCACCCCAATAACGCCAGTGACGGACTCCTTCGTCAGTCGAAAGCAAAGCATGATTGCCGCGCTCGCAGTCGTCGCGATTCTCGTCCATTTGGTATTGCGGTTTGTGATCGTGACCGATCGCGGTGTCACGGAGTTGCCGCTGTTGATTGCCTTGGCCTTTGGCGGTGTCCCGTTGGTTTGGGAGCTGTTGGTCAAGTTGTTCCGGCGTGAATTCGGTTCCGATTTGTTGGCGGGTATTTCGATCGTGACCTCGGTGGTTTTGCACGAGTACTTGGCGGGCACCTTGGTGGTGCTGATGTTGTCCGGTGGCGAAGCGCTCGAAGCATACGCGGTGCGTAGTGCATCGTCGGTCCTGCACGCGCTGGCCAAACGGATGCCCTCGGTGGCTCATCGCAAACGCGGCTCGATGCTTGAGGACATCGCGCTGGACGCAGTGAATATTGGCGATGAATTGCTCGTGTTGCCTCATGACATCTGTCCGATCGACGGTACGGTGGTCGAAGGCCACGGAGTGATGGACGAGTCGTATTTGACCGGTGAACCCTACATGATGTCCAAGACGCCTGGATCGCAGGTGTTGTCCGGCGCGATCAATGGGGATTCCGCTTTGACGATTCGTGCAGAGAAGTTGGCGGTCGATTCACGCTACGCCAAGATCATGCAAGTGATGCAGTCGTCCGAACAACACCGACCGCGAATTCGCCGACTGGGCGACCAACTGGGCGCCTTTTACACGCCGCTTGCGGTCGCCTTGGGGGTTGCCGCCTGGGTTGTTTCCGGTGACCCGATTCGTTTTCTTGCGGTCATGGTGGTTGCGACGCCTTGTCCGCTGCTGATCGCCATTCCGGTAGCGATCATCGGATCCATCTCGCTGGCGGCACGCCGGGCCATCATCATCCGCGACCCTGCGGTGCTGGAACAAGTTGATGGGTGCAAGACGATCATTTTTGACAAAACGGGAACGCTGACCTACGGCAAGCCGCAGCTGACCGAACAGATTTGTTCGCCAGAGTACGAACCGCGAGAGGTACTTTCGCTGGTCGCCAGTTTGGAACAATATTCCAAGCACCCGCTGGCCGAAGCGATCGTTGCGGCCGGTCGAAATGCGAATGTGGTTCTCAAAGAATCCAGTCAAATGAGCGAGCGTCCGGGCGAGGGACTGCGCGGGATCGTGGCGGGCAAGGAGATTCGCATCACAAGCCGTCAAAAATACGTTGCGGGTCATCCTGAGGCCAACGATCTGCTGCCACCGCAAGTGGGCGGATTGGAATGCCTCATTTTGATCGATGGCGACTATGCAGCGACGTACCGATTAAGGGATGCACCGCGCACCGAGGGGGCGCTGTTTGTCAACCATTTGTCGCGGCGGCACCAGATTGAGCGAGTCGTCTTGCTTTCGGGGGATCGCGAATCCGAAGTGCGGTATTTAGCCGAACTTGTCGGCATCTCGGAATCTTATGGTGGGCAAAGTCCCGAGGATAAATTGGAATTTGTGCGGCGGGAAACCGAGCGAGTCAAGACGATCTTCGTCGGCGACGGGATCAACGACGCCCCCGCCTTGATGGCCGCGACAATCGGGATTGCCTTCGGCCAAAACAGTGATGTGACAAGCGAAGCCGCTGGAGTGGTGATCATGGACAGTTCGCTGGCCAAGGTGGACGAGTTCATGCACATCAGTCGGCGGATGCGAACGATTGCGTTGCAAAGTGCCGTGGGAGGCATGGCGCTAAGCTTTATCGGAATGCTGATCGCTTCGGCCGGGTATCTGCCACCGGTGGCCGGCGCGGTGACCCAAGAGGTGATCGACGTCGTCGCGGTGCTCAATGCCCTGCGTGTGGCATTGCCGCCCAAAAAGTTGGTCGATTTTTAGCGTTCCAGCAATCGCGAGGAAACGATTCGATTTTTAGGGGTACTGCAAGCGGGAGCGTGGTATCATGCATGCGTACTCCACGAGTCTCTTTTGGGGGAAACTGCGATGAAAGTCTTGCTTGCGTCTGATGGTTCTTCGCTCGCGAAGAACGCTGCGGAGTTGCTGCACCATCTCAAATTCCAGCAGCCACTGAAACTCGCGGTATTGACCGTTTCATTGGGCCCCGAGTTGACGATCCACGGTAATCCTCAGAACTTGACCCGCGAGGAAGAAGAAAAGGAGTTCGTCGCCCGGCATCACGCCGAACTCGAAGCGATGTTCAAAGATCAGTGTCCCGACTATTTCTCAAAACTGCATCACACGGGAAATGTGGCCCAGTCGATTTTGGAGGTCTCGCGACGCATCGTTGCGGATCTGATCGTGATCGGTGCAGTCGGCCATTCGTTGGTCAGCCGGATGTTATTGGGCAGCATTTCGGATCGCGTCGCGACCCATGCACAATGCTCGGTGTTGGTCGTGCGACCGCCCGATCAAGATCACCGCCCTCATGTCTGTCCCAAGAAGATCACGATTGCCTACGATGGGTCGGTCGCGTCACGCGAAGCCATCAACGAAATGATGCAGTTAACGTGGGATCCGGATTGTGAGTTCAGCGTGCTCAGCATTGCGCCAAGTTACGACTACCTGATGAGTGAGGGAGTGGCGGCGGGCGTCCTTGAGGACGAAGCGAAAGCCTTGGAACAAACAAAAGACAAGGCCGAGTACATGGCCAAACAACTTGCAGAGAAACTGCCCAACACGCACCCGCATGTGATTCGCAGCCAACACGAGGGCGAGGCCATTGTTCGCTTTACCGAGCATCAGCAGAGTGATCTGGTGATTCTAGGGGACACAGGGCACAGTTTGCTGCACGATTTGTTTCTTGGCAGCACCACCAAATACGTCTTGCGTCATGCGCCTTGCAGCGTGTGGATTTCACGCCATCATCACACAGCCGAAGGTCAATGAGTCGTCGATGGTTGGCCTCGGGATTGCGCCCAATGCCACCTACGTTCGGTAGCGGTACGGCGCGAGCCGTCCGGTTGCGGCGAATAAGACGTACGGAATCAGACCGGGCGAGGCCCCGCGTCACTCCGCTGCAAAAGTCACCCGCGCCTGGCAATACGAGACGCCATTGGGCACGCGTCGCTTCGAAACTGAACGGCCACTGCATTACGGATGATGATGATGCGGAAGCGTCACTGGCGATTGGAATCCACTCGGTTTGACGGCCAAGATCGAACAGGGGACCAGCGGCAACAAACGCTCCGCCGTGTTGCCAGTAATCATCCCTGAAATGCCCGAGCGGCCCAGCGTGCCCATGGCCAGTAAGTCGATGTCATATTGCTCGATGCAGTGCCAGATTGCGAAGTCCGGCGGGCGTGTGGCAAAGTGGATATGGGCTTCGCGAGAGAGTTTGAATTGTTTCAATTGGTCGTTGATTTTCTGTTCGGCCTCGTGACGGTATTCCGCCGCTTTCTCATCCGATACGGGGGCAGGAAAAACGTGGTCCAGTTCCGGGTATTCAATCGCGTGTAGCACATGCAGTTCGGCGTCGTGCAGCTCGGCCATCGCGCCGCCCAATTCCATCGCTTCGTCACCGACAGGCCTTAGATCGTGAGCCACTAACACCGAGCGAAGCTTTTGCTCGGGCGGCAACTTGGTAACCCACACCGCACAGGGGCATTTTCGCAATAGCTTGACCGTATGGCTGCCGGTCGAAAAAGGATGTGTGGGAGAGGCGTCTTTGGCACCCACGATCACCAAATCGTGCTGTTTCCAAATCACTTGCCGAATGGTTTCCATCCAACTCTTGCCAAACACGACACGATTGTCCGCGCGGACGCCTTCGTCGTTGGCATGTTGAACCAACTTGGCCATCACCTCCTTGGCGTGATCGCGAACGGTTCGCTGGCCATGCCCCTCCTGTACCAATAACTGCGTTTCCGCGTCGAGATTCGGAGCCCACGGGGACAACACATTAAGAAACGTCAGATGCGCTGCATTGGTCTTGGCCAACCAAATCGCACGCGTGATCGCTTTCAAAGACGACGGGGGAATCGTGTCAACGACATGTCGGTCGCCTTCGGCAAGATCAACGCCCACCAGAATGGATTTAAATCGCTTCATCTCAGATCTCGTGTGCCTTGGTGCGAGCCGCAATGGGATGGATACAGTGAAGGCTCTCGATGCGTTTGATTGTCTTGCCTCCTAGCCCCCCTTCCCAAAAAGGCAAATGATGTGCCAAGCAGCGGTTGGCTTATCGTGTTGACCAACCTATCGGTGCCACTTCGCCTCGAAGCAGTGTTTGGGACGTCGATAGCAACATTTGGGGTGTGCGTAATTGGCCCATTGCAAAGCGTTGGTGTGGAGGGTTGTGTGCTCTGTCGCACGTGACAGTGGGCGTTTTGCGTCCTTGAGTCACTTGGCATGGTGAATGCAATTGCTTTTACGCCAAGCGATGACATTACCCCGGTGTGACGTCAATCATCCCCCCTTCTTTTAAAATCGGGCCAAAGCACGAGGAGCAAAGATGCGTCAATTGGCCTGGATCATTGTTGTCCTGGTGGTTCTCACCGGCGTCGGAACCGGATGGTTTTGGCTTGTCGAAGGTTGGCCGCTAGTGGATTCTGCGTTCATGACGGTGATCACGTTGAGCACGGTGGGGTACAACGAAGTTCGACCGCTGTCGGACCGTAGTCGTGTCTTTGTGATGATCTACTTAGTGTGCGGTTTAGGCGTCTTTCTTTTTGCGGTCGTCCAACTTGGTGAGATGATCGTCCGTGCGGAGCTACGAACTTGGTTAAGGAAACGAGGAATGAATTCGACACTTCAATCGGTCAAAAACCATTTCATTGTGTGTGGCTTTGGCCGCATGGGGCGGACGATCTGTCGTCATTTGGCGGATCGTAAACTGCCGTTTGTCGTGATCGACCAAAATGAAAACACGCTTGCCGAATGTGAACAACATGGTTGGCCGTGTGTGCGTGATGACGCAACGAGCGATTGTACGCTGCTGGACGCGGGGATCGACCGTGCTCGCGGTTTGGCGGTGGTTCTAGACAGTGACGCCGACAATCTCTACGTGGTATTGTCGGCCCGTTTGATCGCGCCGGACTTACAAATCATCGCGCGCGCTTCGGACGAAAGCAGTGCACACAAGATGGAAAAGGCGGGGGCCAATCGCGTGGTCAGTCTGTTCGCCAACGGGGCGGCAACGATGGCTCAACTGTTGATCAATCCGCACGTCGAAGACTTTTTTGAGTTTGTCTCGGGAACGGGAGCGACGTTGGATCTTGCTGAAATTCGCGTCAGTGCTAACTCACCTTGTGTGGGACGCCCGTTATCGGATACTGATTTCCGCAGTCGCGGCGTGATCGTCGTTGCGATCCGTCGTCCCAATGGCGAGGTGTTGTTGCCGCCGTCGGGAAGCAGCGTGATTGATGCGGACGACGTGCTGATCGCGCTCGGCAAAGTGGCTGCCATTTCCGCCGTGCTTTCGTGCGAATACCTCGACGCATCTTGACGAACCTGCTGCACGCATCCCGCACCACGAAAGGTTACTTTTCATGTCCGCCGTCTCGATCGAAGCTGGAAATCTCATTACGGGACTCGGCGGTGGCTTGGCTCTATTTCTGTTTGGCATGCGTCAGATGACCGAGAGTCTGAAGACGGTCGCCGGCAGCAGCATGAAGACGTTGCTGGCACGCTTGACCGCAAACCGATTTACCGCGGCGATGGCGGGCATGATTATCACCGCGGTGATTCAGTCCTCGTCGGTCACCACGGTACTGATCGTCGGCTT
>NZ_JBFHFD010000313.1:0-9557 GCF_041583735.1 Novipirellula sp. | reverse complement strand
CTGGCAATGGCGGCATGTCCGATTGTTTACACCTTGGTCGATGTTGCTCGACCCGGCCGGCAAGCGGCTTCTTGAGGCCAACGTAGCCTGGACCGAACCTTGCGGAGACGCGGTTCCCTATGCAAAAGAACTCGTTGAAAATTTTCTCGATCCGTTGGCGGCTCACCCTGCGATCGCGAGCCAAATCAAACTTCATCACAAAGTGGTTTCCGTTTCGCGTGACGGCCATGATCGCATGAAAGACGGCAACCGCAACGACGCGCCGTTTCTGATTGTCACCGAGACAGCCGATGGTCCACGACGTTTCAAAGCTCGCGCGGTCATCGATGCTTCGGGAACCTGGACAAACCCCAATCCGCTTGGTGCTGGAGGTGTCATGGCAGATGGAGAACAACAACTCAGTTCGCACATTCGTTACGGCATTCCCGATATTTTGGGACAACAGCGGCAGCAGTACAGCGGAAAACGAGTCCTCGTAGTTGGCTCGGGGCATTCTGCATTTGGAAGTGTATTGAGTTTGGCGGAACTCAGGAACGAGGACCAAACGACCGCCGTCACATGGGGCATCCGGCGAACAGACACCTCAACACTATGGGGAAAAGGTTGTGCGGACGAAATCGCGGAACGTGGTGCACTGGGAACCCGTGTCCAATCCGCGGTGAAATCGGATGCCGTGACGCTGATGCCGGGGTTGTCGATCAGTGCACTGAAGCCGCACTGCGACGATGGAATCGAGGTTATCGACGTCGAGGGTGCATCACGCGTGGTGGTCGACGAAATCATCGTTTCCGCCGGCTCACGTCCTAATTTAGAAATGCTGCGAGAGCTGCGACTTGAATTTGATCTTGCAACCGAAGCGGCAAAACGGCTGGGGAACTTGATCAACCCAAACCACCATAGTTGCGGATCGGTTCCGCCACACGGAGCGGAGGAATTGAAACACCCCGAACCTAATTTCTATGTCGTGGGCATGAAAAGCTACGGTCGTGCCCCCACCTTCTTACTGCGAACCGGTTTCGAGCAGGTTCGTTCGGTGGTCGCCGAGCTGGCAGGCGACCATTGCTCCGCACGGCGAGTCGAATTGGTGCTGCCTAAGACCGACGCCTGCTCAACCGCATCCGCTTGTGACGCGGAAGAAACTCCCTGTGAATCAGCGTGTCGTGAACGCTAGCTCGCTTGGAAAACGCTCGCTGGAAAGAATTTCATTGGCAACGTCGGCTGATGTTTGCCAACCAGTTCGGTGTTCCAGTTTAATCGCGGATCCAGCCAGTCGTTTCCTGCTCGTGGACGACGATCGCGTTTCGATTGAGTTTTGACCAAGCAAACAGCGGGATCACCTCGTCGGCACTCCGCGGAGTCGCCGTGTCGGTTAAGCCGGCGGTAAATGCGGCCCAGCCGACAATGGTTTCCGGGGCGACGCCTTGTTCACGATACAAACTCAGCCGCGTATCACCGTGGCGTTTGGCCAAGCGGCGACCGTCGGGGCCTTTGATCAACGGAACGTGAGCGTAGTGTGACCGAGGCAGATCGAGTGCATCGGCAAGTTCAATGTGCCGGAATGCACTGGGCAGCAAGTCGTCGCCGCGCACCACTTCGCTCACTCCCATCGCCGCATCATCGACAACACAAGCAAGATGATAAGAGTAGCTGCCATTTTTTTGCGTGATCGGGAACGCACCGAGATGCGCTGCAGGATTGCAGCTCTGTTTTCCGAGTACCAGATCGTCGATTTCAATCGGATGATCATTGACGCGGAATCGCCAGGAAAACGTGCCCGCCTCGGGCAGCGGATCACCGTTCTGCCAACTCGCACAGGTGCCAGGATAAATGTTTCCTTCGTGCTCAAAATGAGGTGCCGAGCCTGCATCGGCAATGTCTTGCCGCGAACAATTGCATGGAAAGACGCGATTCGCGGCGATCAGTCGCTCGAGTGCCTTGGCGTACAGCGATTGCCGCTCGGTTTGGATGTAGGGCGAATGCGGACCACCGACATCGGGGCCTTCGTCCCAATCAATTCCCAACCAACGCAGGTCGTCGATCGCTTGCTGAATCGCCCAAGATTTAACACGCGGTGAATCGATATCCTCGATTCGCAAGATGATTTTTTTGCCGGTGCTGCGAGCGGACCAGTAGGCGAGCAAATAGGTACGAGCATTTCCTAAGTGCTGAGCTCCGGTCGGGGACGGTGCCAATCGGCCGGTGCTCATTAGAAGTCGGCGTTGCCGGGGGTGCGGGGGAACGGAATCACGTCACGAATATTGGACATCCCGGTGACGTACTGGACCGCTCGTTCAAGCCCGAGCCCAAAGCCTGCGTGCGGCACGGTACCAAAGCGACGCAAATCGATGTACCACCAGTAATCTTCTTCGTTCAGCCCCGCTTCGGTCATTCGCGACGTCAACACGTCGAGCCGTTCTTCGCGTTGGCTGCCGCCGATGATTTCACCCACGCCTGGAACAAGCACATCCATTGCGGCGACCGTTTTTCCATCATCGCTGACCCGCATGTAAAACGGTTTGATTGAGGATGGGTAATCGGTCAGGATCACGGGACCTTTGACATGCACTTCGGTCAGATAGCGTTCGTGTTCGGCTTGTAGATCGGTGCCCCACGAAATCGGATAATCAAATCTTGCGTCACAAGTTTCGAGAATTTTGATCGCTTCGGTATAGGTCATATGAGCGAACGGCCGTTCGACGACCGAGCGAATTTGGTCGATCACGCCGGGTTGAATTCGCTGGTCGAAGAACTGCATGTCTTCGTCGCAATGATTCAAGCAATCGGTAAAGATTCGCTTCAAGAAATCTTCGGCCAACCGCATGTCGTCGGCCAGGTCAAAGAAGGCGGCTTCGGGTTCGACCATCCAAAACTCGGCAAGATGCCGGCTGGTGTTACTGTTTTCGGCGCGGAACGTCGGCCCGAACGTATAGATGCGTCCGAGTGCGGTGGCATAGGTTTCGCCATTCAGTTGACCGCTGACGGTCAAATAGGCCGGCTTTTCAAAAAAGTCGTACTCAAATTTCACCGGACCGCCCGATTTAGCGAGCATGTCCAGATCGAGTGTCGTGACACGAAACATCTCGCCGGCACCTTCGCAATCACTCGCCGTGATGATCGGCGTGTGTGTGTAGAAGAATCCGTTTTCGTGAAAGAAGTTGTGAATGGATTGGCTGATTTGATTTCGCGTTCGCATTACCGCGCTGAGCGTGTTGGTGCGAGTTCGCAAGTGCGCCCACTCGCGTAGCTTCTCGAACGAGTGACGTTTCTTTTGCAGCGGGTAGGTCTCGGGGTCGGCCCAACCGAGTACTCGCAGCGAAGTCGCTTGCAGTTCGGTGGCTTGCCCCTTGGCTGGCGATTCCACCAATTTACCGGCGACCACGACGCTGCAGCCCGCCGTCAATTTTTGAACTTCGTCGGCGTAGTTATCCAGTTCTCCGGGCGCCACGACTTGGATATTGCCAAGGCAGCTGCCGTCGTTGACTTCGATAAAACTGAAGCCCCCTTTGCTGTCGCGACGCGTGCGAACCCAGCCACGAACTTCGCAGTCGCGGCCCGCCGACTCGGCTTTGCGAGCCTCGGCGACACGAATCCAGTTGTCTTGCATCGTCAATCCTTTTGATTTGAAGCTTTTACAAAGGGGGAGCGATAAGTGGCGTCCGATTCAACCATTTCAGGTAGTGGACGAGGCAACAAGTCCCCGTTTTTTGCAATGGACTCGTTGCCTCGTCCACGACACCCAACCCTCATTCTTAGCTGTAACGCCACGTTCGCCAATTACTTTATTGTTCCACAGCGGTCTTGGACGGTTTTCGGAACGCAAATCCAATCGCCACTGCCAGCGAGTAGACAATTAGAATCCCAATCACAACATAGAAAGAAATCGGGTTCTGAGTGTCCATCGCCTTGTCGTACATCGCCGTTCCAGCGGCAGCCACGGCACCGGCGACCGCCAAAATCATCATGACATTCCAGGCCACCATCCGGCCACCGGTCGGTTTGTCATCACCCAGGATTCGCCGACTGTTCATCATCAGAAAGAAAGTGATATAGGCGATCGGCAACAACATCACCGCAAACGTGCTGGCGAAAATAGCCAGCCAAAATCGAGTTTGATCGTCGGTCCACAACCACACCCAACTGGCTCCGGAGATTCCAGCGACCAAAACGCCGGTAACAAACAAGCTGCTGCTGCCGGGACGGCCGCACAACTCTTGAAACGCATAGCCGTTGATCAACATCAAAATGATGATCGTCGAGAATCCCATACCAAACACGCCGAGTCCGAAAACAAGCTTTGCTTTGCCGTCGCCCAACAGGGGTGCCAAGGTTCGTGACAACTGAAACGCATCACGTTTGATCAGTGCGGATGCGATTCGTTTTTCATCTTCAGGCAGCTTCGCCACCATTTCCAGCTTGGTTGCCTCGTCGGTGGTCGCTGCGGCGTCGCCGAGCTCAAGATCGACGCGAGCAAGCAAGCTTGATTTGACCGCACCAAACGTCGGTGATTGTTCCATTTCGGCAAGGTTGGTCGACGCCAATTGCGGATCAATCTTGTTATGGAACGATGCGGCGGCGGCGATTACAACACAGCTAGTCACTAGCACGAACGGGATCGCCATGCCGGTAGACAAGTCAAAGCGTGCGAGTCCACGAAAGGGCTTATCCCAACCGCGAGCCAGCATCGAATAAGGCAACAAGAACGTCATGTTGATCCCAACGGCGGTGGCAATCGCCGAGATCATCACGCTCCGCTGTGTGCCCATCAACTTTTGAGTCCAAAAGGCTTCACCCTCGGGCGATAACCCTTCGACTAATCCTTGTAGGGCGCCCGCCGGATGCATGAATTGTCCCAGGTCGGGAATAAAACCGGCCAAAATCGTGCCGAATTCAAGCTCACCGCTGCCGAACAGCAGCACGGCGACGCCAACAAAACAGATCACGACCATGCCGATCAGACCTTTGAGGAATAAATCAAACACCTTCGCCGCTTTGCCTTGGCGAGTGTTTAGCAAGACAACAAAACCGGCAGCAAGGAACAATGCGATCGTGATTCCCCATTTGGTCATCGCACCGCTGCCCAATCCATCGCCTCCACCCAACGTCGCTAGATTTTTATCAAGTGCGTCGTAGCACAGACTGAACTGGGGCATACAGAAAATCATGTTGGCCATGATCGTTGCCACAATCCAACCCCAACCGAGCGCCGGGTTGATTTCGCTGTTGATCGCCTCAAACGGACGACGCCCGGTGCTCAGCGTGACATAGCTGATCGCCGATAACATCACGACGCCCAAGACAATCGCGACCAATTGCAACCACAGCATGCTGTAGCCGCCCAGCACGCCGAGGAACAACGATCCGGCCAGCGACCCCCCGCCCAACGTGATCGCACTTTGCAACCAACCAGGACCGGACAACCGAATGTAAGCTCCTAGCACCTTGCCATCGGCTTGTGCCTGCCGAAGCAACTCGCGATCGGCTTGGACTTTCTCATTTCCGAGAGCTATTTGTTCGGTTTCGGCTGCTGACATGGCGAGATTTCTAAGGGAGTGGTGGGTGTGGGAAGAAGGAAAAGATAAGGTCGGTAGGGGACGCGGACATCCGGCAAACGGACATCTCGCAGTAGCTACGCTCGCCAGAACGTGGAATGTTTCGACGCATTTCCATCGAGACCTATTTCCACCGTCTGGCGACGGTAGCCACAGTATTTACGCCGCGGCAGCACCCGAAGACCCTGCGAAACGCGGCGATGCGATCTCGCTTAACCTTCGAGTTCAGCGAGGTAACGTTCGGCATCCAGTGCTGCCATACATCCAGTTCCCGCGGACGTGATCGCTTGTCGATAATAATCGTCAGCGACGTCGCCTGCAGCAAAAACGCCCTTCACGGTAGTGTTGGTACGGAAACTTTTTGTCCAACGAATATAGCCGCTACTGTTCGTCTCGACCGCACCGCCGAGAAACTTGGTGTTCGGCGTGTGTCCAATGGCGACGAACATGCCACCGACCGGCAAGTCGCTGATCGAGCCATCGACAGTGCTTTTCAGCTTGATTCCGGTGACGATTTTCTCATCGCCATAGACTTCATCGACGACACTGTTCCACTTCATCTCGATTTTGGGATGGTTCAGAGCACGATCCTGCATCACTTTGGATGCTCGCATCTCGTCACGGCGTACGATCAAGTAGATGGTCGCAGCGTTCTTTAGATTCGCAAGATAGGTTGCTTCTTCGACCGCCGAGTCACCACCGCCGACGACCGCAAGTGGCTTGGCGCGATAGATTGGCAAGGCACCGTCACAGACCGCACACGCGCTGACGCCCTTGTTCTTGTAAGCTTCCTCGGTATCCAAACCGAGGTAATTGGCACGCGCGCCGGTCGCGATGATCACAGTTTTTGCTTTGACCGGTTCGCCGCTGGCAGGTTTCAGCACGTGAACGTCACCGGAAAAGTCGACGCTTTCGATATCGTCGCTAACCACACGCGTGCCGAAGTTAAGTGCTTGCTGCTTCATCAACTCCATCAACTCGACGCCTTGGACGGCGTAATGGGGCTGGCCGTCTTTTTCGTGCCCCGCCGGCGGCATCGGCAAATTCCAATGGCGGTCCTTGTCGACGGCGGATTCGACGAACGCGCGGATATTTCCGGCGGGGAAACCCGCAAAATTTTCGACTTCCGTGGTAAACGCCAACTGGCCCAACGGAATCATTTCCGGACGCACGGTGCCCTCATAAACGACCGGATTCAGGTTCGCGCGAGCGGCATAAATTGCTGCGGACCATCCCGCAGGCCCACTTCCAATGATAATTGTCTTCTCTATTTTGTCGCTCACGCTTGTGCGGCTCCCGGATTTCGTTGCATTAAAGGAAAGATTTTGAGAGTTGACCACGGTATTATAGGGCGTAAATCGTCCTATACTACGGGCGGTATACACGAATGACCGTGAACACGAAACACCGTCATTCGTGCGAGTCTAATTTGCAGATCCCACCGAGCATCGTCCGTATCGCAGCTCACCGAGCCCTAGCTCACCGGAGCTTTTCGCAGGCGATGATCAAATTCCAAGCGTTTTTCGCTCCCCCCATCCTTTGTTTAGATCGTTATTTTCCATGAGCACATTGATTGTGGCCGTGGCGTCGATGATCGGTTTCATCGTTGCCTACAACACCTATGGTCGCTGGTTAGCGCGGCGTTTGTTTCAGTTAAGCCCCGAAGCGGTCGTCCCCAGTCACGAACTTCGCGACGATGTCGATTTTGTCCCGACGCGGCGATCGGTGATCTTTGGGCACCACTTCACCAGTATTGCGGGGACGGGGCCGATTGTGGGCCCTGCATTGGCCGTGTTTTGGGGATGGTTGCCCGCGCTGTTGTGGGTCGTTTTGGGATCGATCTTGATCGGCGGCGTTCACGATATGGCGGCGCTTGTCATTTCACTTCGCAACAAAGGACAAACGATCGGTGAAGTCGCGGGGCGATTGATCACGCCGCGAGCCAAGGTGCTGTTTCTGGCCGTGCTAGCACTCGCGTTGTCCGTCGTCCTCGCCGTCTTTGGCTTGGTGATTGCCATTATCTTCGCGATCTACCCCGAATCAGTTTTGAGCGTTTGGATCGCGATGCCAGTCGCCATCGGAATCGGCATTTGGGTCTATAAAAAAGGGGGTGGATTGCTCGGCCCCAGCGTCTTCGGATTGGTGGTTCTCTACGGTGCCGTTTACTTCGGTGCGTACTACATGCCGATTTCGTTGCCCGAAAACAGCAATGGCTTTTTCACCCCTGTGGTCGTTTGGACGTTGATTTTATTGGCCTATGCGTTCGCCGCTTCGGTGCTGCCGGTTTGGCTGCTGCTGCAACCCCGCGATTACATCAACAGCCACCAACTGTATGTCGCACTAGCACTGCTGGTGATCGGATTAGGAGTCGCCTCGGTCACAGGGCATGCCGATCTGATGGCCTCGGCTCCGGCGATTGCCAAGGCCGAGAATGTCCCCGCCGACGCCCCACCGATACTTCCCTTCTTGTTCATCACAATCGCATGCGGTGCCTGTAGCGGGTTTCATTGTTTGGTCAGCAGCGGAACGACCAGCAAACAAATCAATTGTGAAACCGATGCTCAAGCCGTTGGTTATGGAGCAATGTTGCTCGAAGGTGCCTTGGCGGTCCTCGTGATTTTGGCGTGTTGCGCCGGCGTCGGGATGGGACGAGTCGAACGAACCGAAGTCAACGGTGTCGGCGAGTATACCAACGTGTTGGCTGCCGACGGCACGGTCGTGACTGGCAACGCGGCTTGGAAAATGTATTACCGCGCGACCAAGGCCGATGGATCCCCAGGCGGTTGGGCCGACCACAAATTGCCTCAGAAATTGGCTGCGTTTATCGATGGAGGAGCAAACTTTTTGGCCACAATCGGGCTGCCGCTGAAACTCGCCGTCGCGATCATGGCGGTGCTTGTCGCCAGCTTTGCTGCGACCACGCTCGATACCGCGACCCGATTGCAACGTTATGTTTTGCAAGAACTTGGCGAAAGTGTGCATATCAAACCGATGACCAATAAGTTCATCGCAACGGGAATCGCGGTTGCGGTCGCCGCTGTCATCGCGCTCGGGGTGGGTGACAAACCAGGAACAGGCGGGATGGTGCTGTGGCCCCTATTCGGAGCGACCAATCAATTGCTGGCCGGGTTGGCTCTGATGGTCGCCGTCTTTTACCTTGCCCGGCGCTCCAAACCGTTCGCGTTTGTCGCCATTCCGATGTTCATCATGTTGGTTATGCCAGCATGGGCGATGACGTACGACTTGGTTTATAACTGGATCCCTCAACAAAAATGGACATTGATCCTATTCGGATTTGGCATCCTTGGCTTGCAAGCCTGGATGGTGTTGGAGGGAATTCTGATGTGGCAACGCTGCCGCGGTGTCCTCGAGGCTCCCATTGCATCGACCACATCGTCGGCTTCCGAATCCGCTGCGGCAAGCTGACGCAGACTTAGCTGGCTACTTTTTAGCAATCTTGGATCACCTCGCGACGGATCATCGCGTCCATCGTATAAAGACGGCTCATTGGGTTTGGACTCAGTGAGCCGCTTCGTTTCCTGGTTTCGTTTTCTTGAAGGTTTTTTGCATGCGTGTTCTCTCTGGTATCCAACCCACCGGACGACCTCACTGGGGCAACTTTTTTGGTGCGATTCATCAATACATTGACCTGCAAGATGACAACGATGGCTTTTACTTCATCGCAGACATGCACGCCTTGACGACCGTTCGTGACGCGAAAGCGCTCAAGCAATACACGCTCGACGCTGCATTGGACCTGTTGGCGCTCGGGTTGGATCCGAAAAAGGCAACGCTGTTCGTGCAGTCGCAAGTGCCGGAAGTCAGCGAGTTGACGTGGTTATTGATGACCGGTACGCCGATGGGACTGCTGGAGCGGTGCCACGCCTACAAAGACAAAAAAGAAAAGGGGCTGAACGCCGACGCGGGGCTTTTCACCTATCCCGTCTTGATGGCTGCGGACATCTTGATCTATGACTCCGAAGTCGTTCCGGTCGGCCAAGATCAAAT
>NZ_JBFHFD010000312.1:0-9567 GCF_041583735.1 Novipirellula sp. | reverse complement strand
GCTGTGACCCTTACAGGGTCAAAACCGCAGTCGAACGCTGGAGTCCGTAGGTGGCGCTCCGCTTACCTACGGCTAATTGCTTGAATCCCTATCGGGATATGGCGACAATTCGCTCGACATGAGTTGTGGGGTACAAAAAGGCTTCCAGCCTGTCACCAGCCCACGTCCACCCCAACAACAGCGCCGAAAGTCTCTGCGACTTTCGCTACGGACCCAACGCCGCTCGCGTTTATGCCGTCGGGCGTAAGTCCCAACCCGACGCGTCAGCGAGGGACCAGGGCAAGACCGTGATTCCCTCGCTCACGCGTTTTGAAATTGCGCGTTTAGAGGTTCTTCGGGCCAAAGTCCCAGCAAACGGCCGGACCGTTGGCCCTACAATCCATTGGTTTTCTTGGTCCCAGCCCGTTGGGCTAGGCTAAGTAAACGTCCGGGGCTTTGCCCCTAAATACAAACACGCAACTTCAAAACTGACGCATTGGGCTGAGATCGCTCGATTGTTTTCGCACAAGGGGCGTTAATGAGTTGTTACTTGGATTCGCAGCAAATCGTTGGGGTCACCAACCGCAGATGGTCCGATTCCGGCTACAATGGGCCGCGACCTTCACCCCGAATCCCACCTCTGCTCTGCGAGTGAATACTCCCGCCATGAAAAAACAAACGCTCTCCCCACGTCGTCAAGTCTTGCAACTCGGTGCGGCCTCGGTCGCGGGCTTGGCCATGATGCGACCATGGACAGCCGCCGCTGCGGAAGCTGCCGATAAACCTTGGCTCCGCAAAACGCTCAAAATTGGCATGATCGGCGTCAAAGGCTCGCTGACTGAAAAGTTTGCTGCGGCAAAAGAAGCGGGTTTCGAAGGCGTCGAATTGAACGCACCTGGTTTTGATGTCGACGAAGCCAACGCGGCAGCGAAAGAAACCGGGTTGATCATCGACGGTACGGTCGGTGCCGATCACTGGGGCGTGCGTCACACCGACGCCAGCCCCGAGACGCGAGCCAAAGCGCTAGCGAGTCTTCGCAAGGGACTCGAACAAACCGCTGCCGTCGGTGCCGACACGATGCTGTTGGTTCCTGGACGTGGTTCGGACGGAACGGCCGATGAGTGCTACAAGCGAGCGGTCGATAATATCAGTCAAGCACTTCCGGACGCCGAGAAGTTGGGCGTTTCGATTTTGATGGAAAACGTGTGGAACGAAATGTTCTACGATCCCAATGGCGGGACGGACCAGACCGCCGACGCCTTCGCCGCGTTCATCGACGATTTCGACTCGCCTTGGGTGGGTGCCCAGTTTGACATCGGCAACCACTGGAAATTTGGTGACCCTGCGGCCTGGATTCGCACGCTCGACAAGCGAATCAAGAAGCTCGACATCAAAGGTTTTTCGCGTGAAACGGGCAAGTTCACCAAGATCACCGAAGGCGATATCGATTGGCCGAGCGTGAAGCAGGCTCTGCGAGATATCAAGTTCACTGGATGGTTGGCAGCCGAAGTCGGCGGTGGCGATTTGGATCGTTTGAAGGAAGTGAGCCGCAATTTGGACAAGGCGCTGCAGTGCAACGAGTCCGTCGGCTGAGCCGGCCGAAAGCCCCGCCAATCGTTCCATTTCGTAGCGGAAGTCGTCAAGACTTTCGTTCCGTGTTGCTATGCTCGCCGAAACTCTTCGCGGTTTGTTGATATGGTCCAAATGCAAATCGCAACGGTGAGCCGTGGGCGGTAAGGCACCGGGTCGTGCGTGGGACCCGGCCGCTTACGCGTCGCGGCTCAACAAATCAACAAGCCGTTCACGCGTCTCGCTACGGCTCGGTCCGCGTCAATCCCGTTGGATAGTTCTCGCGATCCTGTAGAATCGTTCGGCTAGATCATGCACCTATAACCGAACGCTAGGAAGAGACGTTGTCCAACGAAGAAGCTGAGCCGAGCGAGATCGATACGTGTCACGTCTCGGTGATGCCAGACGAGGTGGTGTATTGGGTCGCCAATCCCGAGGTGGCCCAAACGCCGCCCAAGGTGGTGATCGATGGAACGTACGGTGGCGGCGGTCACTCGCGGTTGTTACTCGAAGCGATCGAGGGCGCCGACGTTCGCGTGATCGGTTTGGACCGTGATCCTGCGGTCAGTGCACGCGTGGAAAGCGAAACGCACGACCCTCGGCTGACCGTTTTCTTGGCCAGCTATGAGCAGGCCGCTAAGGCGCTCGAACAATTTGATCTGACGAGCGCCGACGCGATGGTGTTGGATCTCGGCTTGTCGAGTGACCAATTGGCCGATCGCAACCGAGGCTTTAGCTACACCGTCGATGGGCCGCTGGATCTGCGATTCGACCCAGAAAACGGCGTTCCCGCGAGTCGTTGGTTGGCGCAGCACGACGAAAAACAGATCGCCGACGCCATCTACCAATACGGCGAAGAGCGTTTCAGTCGCCGGATTGCTCGAGCGATCGTGGCAAAACAACGCGAGCGGCAACCGATCAGCACGGTTAACGAGTTGGTCGAAATCTGTCGCCGCTGTGTGCCTCGCAGCCGCAATCACGACATTCACCCAGCTACGCGGACGTTCCAGGCACTTCGAATTGCCGTGAATGACGAGCTTGGGATTTTAGAGCGGACGCTTCGAGACGCTCCGGATTGGATGTCACCGGGTGGCCGAATGGTGATCATCAGTTTCCATTCGCTTGAGGACCGGATCGTGAAAAACGCGTTCCGGGACGACGATCGCTGGGAAGTGTTGACGAAAAAGCCGCTGCGGCCTACCGAATCCGAGGTGGCGCACAATGCCCGCAGCCGCAGTGCCAAACTGCGGGTCGCCCGCCGACGATAAAATGTGAAATTGGCTTCCAGCCTGTCATCAAGCACCCTCAAATCCCGCAAGCGAAAGTCGTCAACGACTTGTTGATTTAATCCAGATGCAAATCGCAACAGTGAGCCGTGGGCCGTAAGGCACCGGGTGGCGCGCGGGACCCGGCCGCTGACGCGTCACGGCTCACTAAATCAACAAGTCGTCAAGACTTTTGTTGTGGTTTGGGGATTATCCCGAAACTCTCGCGCGAGTTTCGCTACTGAGGACCGTCAGAAGAATAACTGGCGGCGTCTTCCGCTACGGGAAATCTTTTTTTCTTTTGAAATCCCTGCCATGGGCTGGCTCGTCTTATCTTTAGACCCATGGAATCAACGCCCGCAAGTTCTGATGACACGCTCGACCCACGGCTCCGATCGCGATTGGAGGCCCAGTTTGCCGATGCGCACGGAGAACTGATCGGGACGCTGTTCTATTTGGTCGGAAATCGTGAAGACGCTCGCGATGCGCTGCAGGAAACGTTCCTGAAGTGTTGGCGGCATCGACAACAGATGGATCAGGTCTCGAATTTGAGGGCTTGGGTGTTTCGCATTGCACTGAACACCGGCCGCGATTGTCGCAAAGCCGCATGGAATCGGCGGCGACAACCAATCTTGGAGGAAACCGAAATGGTCTCGACCGCCGACTCACCCGACGCCGCACTGCTGAGAGACGAACAGCTCTCGGTGCTGCAGGCCCAAGTCCTCCGGCTTCGCGAAGAAGAACGCGAGGTCTTTCTGCTTCGCCAAAACGGTGACATGACCTACGAGCAGATTGCCGAAGCGATGTCATTGCCGATCGGAACCGTCAAAACGCGAATGCGAATCGCCATCCGCCAGCTGCGCGAATCAGTGGGAGGCCAATCATGAATACGAATCTAAATAATCAATACAAAGATAAAGACGAATTGCGACAGGCGTTGTTGGAGCTGCACTACGATCTGCTGGACGAATCCGAAGCGACCGCGCTTCGCAACGCGATCGTGTCCGATGCCGACGTTGCCGCCGAGTGGGCCAACACGCTGAAATTGGCGAGCAACATCGCCGACGCCGCAAAGTTGCCCGTCCAAACAGAGCCGACGGCGATAACCGCAGCCTCTCATTCTAGCGGTGCGGCACAAGCCGCCCGGCCGCAGGAAACTGGTAGCAATGCTGCGCAAAGCCTCTCCGGGCCGCACATTGGAACGCGAGGCAACGAACCGGAGGGCTCGCGCCCTTCCGCTACAGGGAAATCGACATCGGTCTGGCTAACGCCGACGTTGGTCGCGGGACTCGCTGCACTGTTGGCATTTTTCGTCGTTGGTTGGTTGCAATTTTCCGAACTGCCTGTGAAACCAATCGCAGCGGTACGCATCGAAGCCAAAGTGCTCGACCGTGCAAACGCGTCCAACGAGTTTCTGGTCAAGACGACCAAGCTCGACGGATCTGTATCGAGTGTCAGTGGATTTCAAGTCACTCCGGCGATGTTGTCGTTCTCGGTTCTAGCACGCAACGTGACGCTGTTTTCCGGGGTTGCAGAAACAGACCATCTTGGCGTTGGCAAAATTGTCTTGCCCGATGACCTGGTGATCCCCAGTGAAGCACAACTCCGCGTCGAAGCCACATCGGCCAACGGCATACGCTCCGAATCGAGTGTCATGGTGCCACTGGAACCGACACGCTGCCTGACTTACTTGACCGTCGATCGTCCCGTTTATCGCCCCGGCGAAACCGTTTACTTTCGATCCTTGACGCTTGAGCGCACTTCGTTTCGTCCCAAGGTGGACGTGCCGATCCGCTACGAATTGATCGACCCCAGTGGTGCTGCGGTGGCAGGAATGTTTAGCGAAGGATTGACCGAGCGAGCGGTCGGTAACGGGGCGTTCACGATCCCGCAATCCGCGCCCGGAGGATCGTACACATTGGTAGCGAAAAGTTTGGATGGGTTCTTTCCCGAAGAACGTCGCGAGTTCCAAGTGCGTGCGTACCGAGTGCCGCGATTCAAAAAAGAACTGGAATTTAGCCAACGCAGCTACGGACCGGGCGATACCGTGGAAGCCGATTTCAAGGCCGAGCGGGCCGAGGGAGGCATGTTGTCTAACGTTTCCGTGGCGATCGTTGCCAAAGTCGACGACGAGGTGATTTTCGAAGAAGCCGCAGAGACAACGGACTCAGGCAGCTACGCCATCTCGTTCAAATTGCCAACCGATATTCGCAAAGGTGCTGGCCAATTGGCAGTCGTGATCGATGACGGCGGAACGCAAGAAACCAAGGTCAAAACGATCCCGATTCAATTGGGGCGAGTCGACGTCGAGTTTTATCCCGAGGGCGGCTATTTGGTCGATGGGCTGCGAAACCGCGTCTACTTTGTCGCTCGCAACTCGCTCGGCGAACCGATCGATATCAAAGGCGAAGTGCAAACTCGCGATGGCCACCAAGCGGCGACGCTGGAAACGACTCGCGATGGAATGGGCCGGTTTGAATTCGTTCCCAAGCGTGGCGAGCGGTATTCATTGCGAGTCAGTTCGCCCATCGACGTGCACAATTTGGTCAGGTTGCCCGCGGTGGTGAAGGAGTTGCCTGTGATCGATACCGGCGTCGGCGTCTTTGACGCGGGCGAACCGATCACGATGCAAGTTCGCAGCACGGTGCAGCGAAACGTATTGGTGCGAGCGGTGTGCCGAGGCCAATTGGTCAACGAACAAACCGTGACACTGACACCGGGAACCAACTCGATGTCGATTCCGGTGGGTAAACGGACCAGCGGGGTCGTGCGAGTGACCGTGCTGGATGCCAACAAAACGCCAGCCTTGCCGCTGGTGGAACGACTTGTGTTTTGTCGTCAGGAACATCAATTGCAAATCGAGATCGTCGAATCCGCCGAGGGGCTCGATCGATCGCCTGGCGAGTCGACGCGGTTGACGCTGCAAGTGCGTGACGAAACAGGTGAGCCGACACCGGCGGTGCTGGGCGTTGCCGTGGTCGATGATGCGGCACTGCGTTTGGATGACACCGAACGGCCGAATCTGCGAACTCATTTCTTGTTGACCAGCGAGATTCAAAAGCCCGAGGATCTCGAGCATGCAAATTTCTACATGAGTGACAGTGCCGAGGCGGCCGACGCGGTTGACTTGCTACTGGGCACGCAGGGGTGGCGACGCTTTGTCAGCGGATCGTCGGATCAACCCAACGTCGATTACCGCGAACAGATAGTGCGACTGCTAGAACTTGATGGCGACCGGTTGTCGGCGACTCAGGCGAGCTTTCAAACTAACGGACATCAAGCTCAACAGTGGACGCGGTACCGCGAGGCGGTGTCGGCAGCGTGGCGAATAGTGCTGTTTCAGATGAGGATACTGATGGCGATGATTGTGCTGCTTTGGTTGATCTCGATCGCGGTGCGAATGCGTCGTGCTTCGAGTGCTCGCTTCGCCAGTCTGTTATTGCTGGCGACGGCATCCTTGTTCGTCTATGGATGTGGGGCGCGGGAGTATAGCGAACGAGCATCGGTTGCTGCGGATGCAGCAGCCGCCGAAGGGGCCCCCGCAGCATCCTCGGCGCCGAACGAAGGAAAGAGCGCCGCCCAAGGAATGTTTATGGAAGATGGCATGGAGATGGAAATGCCAGCGGTCGCACCAGCGGCACAGAACGGCCTCGTTGAATCAAAACGCGACGATCGCAACAAGAATGCAATTGGCAACCAAGCGGCGTCGATGGGCGGAGGCGGGTTCGGTGAAAAATACCGTCACGAGTTCGACGAAAGTCGTGCGATGTTTGAAACCGACTCTCTGACCGCAGACGACTTGAAACGATTGTTGGCGGCTCGCGGATTGGACGCCGATTCGTTGGCGTCTCAGTTGTTGGACGAACTTCGTTTTCCGGTTCGCCAGTACGCTCATCGCCATGTCGTGGGCGACCCTGAGATCCGCGAAGACTTTGCCGAAACGCTGTACTGGCAACCACTTCTGATCACCGATTCCGAAGGACGTGCGTCGATCCGATTTGACTTGTCCGATTCGGTGACCACGTTTCGAGTCAGCGTTGATGCGCACGCCACCAGCGGCCGAATCGGATCGTTTGCGGGCGCCGTGACATCACGGTTGCCTTTCCAAATGGAACCCAAGATGCCGCTGGAAGTGACCACCGGCGATCGGATCGATTTACCGGTCGCAGTGATCAATGCGACCAAGGCGGACATGAATGTAGGGATGTCGATCGAAACCGATTCGGCACTCCAACCACTTGGTGAAACGAGCCGCACCCTGTCGTTGTCTGCGAGCGAGCGACGTCGCGAATTGATGTCGCTCAACGTGTTGGCGGGCTCCGCGGAACAGGACGCAATGGTCGAAATTCGCGGCAGCACTGAATCGCTGCAAGATTCCATCCGCCGGACGCTGCACATCGCACCGGCGGGATACCCGGTGAACGTCTCGATCGCAGGACGTTTGAGTGATCAAGCAGCGGTGCCACTATCGATCCCCGCTGATTTTGTTGACGGTTCGCTGGCGGTTGCCGTGCGAGCGTATCCGTCGCCGGTCGCGGACGTGATGTCCGGAATCGACAGTATCTTGCGAGAACCGCATGGGTGTTTCGAGCAAACGTCGGCAACGAACTACCCCAACACGATGGCGCTGTTGTACATGCAGAAGTCGGAATCTGCCAATCCCGAATTCGCCCAGCGAGCGATGGGAATGCTCGAACGAGGCTATGGGAAACTGACTAGCTTTGAGTGCGAAAAACGGGGTTACGAATGGTTCGGCAACGATCCAGGGCACGAAGCGTTGTCTGCATTCGGATTGATGCAGTTCAACGATATGACCAAGGTGATGGACGTCAGCGAAGAAATGATCACGCGAACGCGAGTCTGGTTGATGAGCCGTCGCGATGGCAAAGGGGGTTTTAAACGGAATCCACGCCATCTGCATGTCTGGTCGGTGCAGCAGCAAATCGTCAACGCGTACGTGCTATGGGCTCTTTCGGAGGCCGATGTTGCAGCGGGACAGTCGCGACGAACGGCGAATGAATTGAAGGACGAGCTCGACCAACTTGCTCGCGTGGCCGATTCGTCAAATGATCCTTATCTGATCTCGCTCTCCGCTGCGACGCTGATGAACGTCAACCGGAACAAGGAGGGGCGTAAACTGCTTGATCGCTTGACGCAGTTGCAACAGGAAGACGGTCATTTGGAAGGAGCGACGACGGTCGTGTCCAGCGGCGGGTTGTCGAAAAAGATGGAAACGACCGCATTGGCAGTGTTGGCATGGAGCAAGGCTGCGAAGTACGAATCCAACGCCGATGGGGCAGCGAAATGGATTCGTGCCAACCGAACTGGCAATGGCGGGTTCGGGTCAACGCAAGCGACCGTGTTGGCGTTGAAGGCGTTGATCACGCATTCCAACCACCAAGACGCCAGTGCCGCTGGTGCGGTATTGAGCGTGTTGCTCGATGGCAAGGTGATTGGCCAGACACAAATTCCCCAGGACATCCGTAGCGGGTCGGCGGTCGAGATTGCCGGACTGGGGCAAGCGATCGCAGCGAAGCTCAGCGAATCCGATTCGGTTGAACTGACACTGCAGGCTGACGGGGTGAAAAATCTGTCGTACACCGTGGACGTTTCTTACAACGCGACCACGCCGGAATCCGATGACACGTGTCCCGTGAAAGTGACCACGAAATTGGCCGGTCAGTTTGACAAGGACGGCAACGTCGCGGCAGGCGATTCGTTGACGGTCAAGGCGTCGCTGGTCAACACGACCAACAAAGGCCAACCGATGACGGTCGCGATCGTCGGACTGCCTGGCGGTTTGGAACCGCAAATCGAGCGGTTGGACGAACTGAAAAAGGCAGGGCGGTTTGACTTCTACGAGCTTAACGGACGCGAGGTGATTTTCTATTGGCGGACCGTCGAGCCTGACTCGGTCAAAGAGATCGAGTTTGGTGTGACCGCCGCGATTCCGGGCAAATACACCGGGCCGGCGTCGCGAGCGTACTTGTACTACACCGCCGAGCAAAAGCAGTGGACCGAACCGATGGTGGTCGAAATCCGCTGAGTCTTGCTGGATTGGACGTAGGTCCGCTGCCACCTTCGACCGTAGTGGACCGACCCTACGGAATGCGCTGCCATTGCATTGCTTGCATATGCGGTGTGATCGAACTTGCTCTTGCGTGAAACTGAACGTTTTTGCTAACCCGGTATCGTCTGAGGCTCGTCGTATACATTGCCAAAAACTCGGCTCTTTCGACGGATCTTCGTACGTTTGACCGTCAACGCGATCGCTGCAGAGGGAGGGCAGGGGAATGAGTGCAAATATCGATTGGGCCACTGGATTGGCCAGCAATAGTGTTGACCAGCGTGTTGCGACGCTACGAAAAATTTCGCATCAAGAGGATGCGGTGACGGGCGTTACCGTGCAATGCGTCCAGCTCGCAGGCGACTCGGACGACGACGTTCGCATGTGGGCCGCCGAAGCGCTCAGCCAAGCTGTCACGCCGACGCCCGCAGATGTGGATTCGCTCGCCGAATTGCTGCTTCACAGCGAAGATGGCGAGATCGGTTACTGGGCGGCAACGATGCTGGGCCGATTGAAAATGGAAGCGGCCACCGCGGTCGATGCATTGCAGTCATGCGTGCTGAATTCGATGTACCTGCCGGCGAGAGAACGCGCGGTGTGGGCGTTGGCAGAGATTGGCCCAGCGGCAGCCAATGCGATCGAGTCACTTGAAAAAACGGCCGAGGCCGCGCCGCCTCGATTGAAACG
>NZ_JBFHFD010000311.1:0-9590 GCF_041583735.1 Novipirellula sp. | reverse complement strand
TCGCCCGGTCGCAGCACGCGAGTTCCCTCGGTCGGCTTTTGATAGAAGACCTTTGTCGATCCTCCATCGTCATGCCGGATCACCTCGCTGCCCCAGAGCACAATTTCGCTTTTGGACATCGTTGTAAAAAACGAGATCGGCCCGAGTGCTTCGCCCGACGTATAATCCGATGGCAATTTTGAAACATGCCCGACCGCTTGCAGTTGACGCTCGCCTTCGCCCGATCCGAAGGGCATGCCGTCGACCGTTCGCGACCCGTCGGCTGCCGTGGTGATCTCTTGGGCTTGCTGCAGCATTACTGGATCGGTCACTCCCATCGCCGCGTCCGCTTCCATCGCGTCGACGTGATAAATTTCGTAACCTCCCTCGGCATCGGCTAACCGGATGAAATCGGGATGCTCGGCCCATTGCCCGGTTGCCGGAACCACGTCGCGACCGTCGATCTGTGCCTGCGACAGACTCGCCGATGCGATCGGTCCAATCGATTTCAGCCCACCATCAGATTCGACAAAACCACGGGCGAGTAACATCACCACCAAAATGGCACTGAAGAAAACCAGCAGCGAGCCTTTCAAAAATTGCACCCATGTCGTCGATACCATCCCTGCGGTCACGACGATCACGATGACCACCATCCCGACCAAGACAACGCCCACCCAATGCGGAAAACCGAGGAGTGGCTGGATCAACGAACCGGCACCGACCATTTGCGGAATCAGATAAAAAATACTGACCGCCAATGTGCTGATCCCCGCCGCCAACTTGATGCCACGCGAGTTGAACTGGGCGTCCAAGGCGTCGGCAAATGTGAATCGCCCCAATCGTTTCATTGGCTCGGCGATCACAAATAACGCCACGATCCAGCCGGCCAGATAACCGATCGAATACAGGAATCCATCGTAGCCGTAGGCCGCGATCATCCCGCAAATCCCCAAAAACGAGGCGGCGGACAAGTAGTCGCCTGCGAACGCCACGCCGTTGACCGCCCAAGGGATTTGACCGTGAGCGGCAAAGTACCCCTCGCTCGAAGTCGCTTTGCGGCCAAGGAAAAAGCTGAGCCCGACCGTCAAAACAACAAACGCCAAAAAGACAAACACCGCGATCCATGAAGGTTCGTAAATCATCGTGACGCTCCTTCGTTCGTATCGCTGTTACTTGCGTCGCTCGCGGGCGACCCGTTGATGGGTTCGTTCCGGCACATCACTCCATACAGCAGTGCCATCAGGATGGCAGCGATGATCAAGCCAAATCCGTACACGATCGCGAGGTTCAATCCCGCTAACACGACCGTTTCCATTTTTTCGGCGGCAAACGCGTTGATGAAGACAAATCCGGCGTACAGAACCAAGTAGACGACAAACAGCACGATGCCAAGTCGCGAGTTGTATTGACGTGCCGCAGTGGGCACGTCCGCTTTGGGCAGTGGAGTGGGCATAAGTGAATGAGAAAGGAGAAAGAAGTGGGGGTGAGAACGAGTATGGGGGAGTCGGGGAATGGAGTCGACAAGCGTTGTCGGGCCCCATATTAACCCAGTTCGCGTGGCAAGGGGGACGTCAGAAACACAAACTTGGAAAGCGGTAACGGCGATTCCGATTTTTCCACTACATGCCCCCGCAATCATGAAACAGAGTCGTAGCGAAAGTCGCCAAGACTTTTGGCGGGCCCAACCAACTCTTCAAAGCCGATGCCCACCGAAACTCTTCGCGAGTTTCGCTACGGAATTCTCGCTACGAATGCTGATGACGAACCTGGGAAGCCTATCCCACATTCAGGCTGATTTTGACTCGCAAACCGTCGTACGCTAGTGAGATGCCTGCGGGGAGCTCGCGGTTGGTCTGTTCGTGCTCGAGATCGTGTGAGATGTGCGTGAAATAAGTCTGCGCGGCTCCGACTCGGCTGGCCATCTCGATCGCTTCGTTCAAATTGAAGTGCGTCGGATGGATCGCATGCCGCAGCGCCCCGACTACAAACGTGTTGACCCCGCGAAGTCGCTCAACCGACGAATCGGGAATCCCGTTGGTATCGGTGCAATAAGCAAAATCGCCAATCCGGAACCCCAGCACATTAAAATGAGGCCCGTGGGTCATCGGGATCGGCGTGATTGGAATTCCAAACACGTCAAACGTCTCTTCGACAATCTTGCGAAAACAGAGCTGCGGTACGGCCCCCGGGTGCGTCGGTTCGCGTTTTGAAAACGCATAGTCAAACGAATGACGGATCCGCTGTTCGACGTGACTTTGGCAATACAGGGGGACTGGGTAGCCAAGCCGAAACGGAAAAAGACGCAAATCGTCTAACCCGAACAGATGGTCCGCGTGCTCGTGAGTGAACAATACGGCGTGGATCAGCGGGATTTTTTCACGCAGCAATTGTGTCCGCAAATCGGGCGGCGTATCGATCAAAATCGTCCGCGATGCGTGATGCGGCGTCTCGTGATCGAACTCCGGATCGCTGTATGCAATCGACTCGGGCAAGCAAATTGTGATCGCACATCGAGTGCGGTTATTGCGGGGATTATCGCTCTGGCAGACCGCACATTCGCAGCCCAGCGCGGGCACACCGACGCTGGTTCCCGTCCCCAAAAAGACGACTTCCGCCTGTGGGGATGAATCGGGGCTCGAGACAGTGGGATTCGAGGACGGCGAGGGCTCTGGATTGACCATAACGAAGGAACTTCTCAGCGATTTGGAAAGCTGTCAATAAGCCCCTTGGCTGCAGAGGCCTGTTTCTGCGATACTCTTGGGCTTGGCTGATAAAAATCCATGTGTTTTCGTGAGCCGCAGGCGATCGCCTCGGGCCTTCCTACACAAGCTTGGTGCCTCGTCCCGAGGCCCGTGGCAAACGCCATCGGCTCCATTTTTATCAGCTCCACTATGAGCCAATCACGTTAAACGTCATCAAAAAGCAGGAAGAACTGAATGTTCAAGAATTTTTCACCTTGGTTACTTGGAATCAACGGCCGTCAAAGTGAATTGATCGAGTTGGCGTTGACCTACGGGTTCCGCGGCATGGATGTCGACATGGCTGACATGCTTCGTCGCTCGCAACGCACCAGTTTGGAAGACGCCACCAAGTACCTTCGTGCAACCGACATCAAAATCGGTGGCTTCGATTTGGGCGTCAACTTGGACGCGGACGACGATACGTTCACCGCTCAAGTCGCGACGCTTCACCCGATGGCCGAAATCGCCAAAGAACTGAAAGTCAAGCGAGCCTACTTGCGTCTGCCCGCCGCAACCGATCGTTTGCCCTACCCCGAGTACTTTGAAACTCAACGTGCCCGTTTGAACCAAATCGCTGAAGTTCTCGCTCCTCGCGAAATTCGCTTGGGCGTTTCCTTCTCGGCCGGCAAAGAGTTGGCTGAAGGCAAAGAATTCGAATTCGTTCGCGACGTCGAAGGCTTTATCGCTTTGATCAGCAGCATTCCGGCAGCGAACATCGGCTACATCGTTGACACCTTTGATTGGGTTGTCGGCAAAGGCACGCTGGCTCAATTGACCGGTTTGGACGCGGAAAAGATCGTTGCCGTTCGTTTGGGATCGGTCGCCAGTGACGCGACTGCCGAAACCGCCAAGACCACCGATCGCGTGTTGCCCGAAAAAGAAGGTGCATTGGCTCACGTCAGCGTGATCAGCCACTTGAAGGCAGCTGAGTACAAGGGCCCCGTTTCGCCGACCGCATCGTCGTCGCGTTACAAAGGCCAGACACGTGAAAACACCGTGCAAAAGGCTCAAGAAGCAATCGATTCGATCTCGCGTGACGCAGGGGTTCACGTCGCTCCATTGCCAATGGATCTGATCGAAGACGTTCCTTACGAGCCAACCCCCGCAACCTAAGCTGCCACCGGGTAGCTGCGGCTCGTAACCACGTGATTCACCCTCCCAGCCTTGCGTCGGGAGGGTCGAAAACCGAGCCTTCCAGCGAGGTTTTCGGGGAGGGCTGGTGACGCGAAACGTGCACGTCGCTGTCACAAACACCGCCGCTGCGAAGTAGCGAAATTCGCGAAGAGTTTCGTCATGCAACCACGAGCATCAAAGCTCACGCGAGCGTTATTAAGCCGTTAGGCTGACAAGACGAAAGTCTCGACGACTTCCGCTACACCCCAACCAAACAGAAAAGAGGCCGGTCACACACCCGTGTGACCAGCCTTTTTTCATTTGTTGAATTCTGCGAGCCCATTGTCGCACGGCTTTCCAAGCCGTCAGCGTACCTCGGATTTCACGTTCGGTGCGACGTCGTACTCCGACATGCTGCAAAATCTCCAGCTCAAAGGCAGTTTGATCGGGATAGAGGCCAGCCCTTTTCGCTCCACTCTCCGTGTCTCCCTGTCTCCCTGTCTCCCTGTCTCCCTGTCTCCTCACTCCTCACTCCTCACTTCCCTTCCCCTTCCCTCACTGGCAACACGCTCTCCTGCGGTTTCACATTCGGATCCTGCTCGGGCGTCAACTCCGGCGGTGGCCCGTCGGTTGGCACAGGAATCGGAACCAGGATCAATCGCAGCGGCGTCCCACGCTCAGGCACTCGCCCCTCGAACGGTCGGAACAACAGCGAGTCGGCATCCGCACTGCTAGCCAACGACAGATCCATCATTGCGGTACTAAAGTTCGACACGCAGATCATGTCGCCGCCATCCGCTCGGTAATATTCGCGTCCATCCTCTTCGTCTTTATAAAACCCGCTACCAGCAAACACCCAATCGGCCTCGACCGATTCTTTGGTCTCGGTGTCTTGCACCCAACGCCGCGCGTCTTCGACGTGGAATTTGCCCTGCTTATCACGCCAACTGACCCAGACCCGGATCGCCTGGCCCGTCGGCGGGACAAAGTTAGGTGTGAACATCGCCGTCGTTCCCGTTTTCGCGCCGACGACCAACAGAGCCGCGTGCACTTCGCTCGATTTCGCCACCACCGCCACGATCGACTCATGCTCTTTGCTGCCGACCGGGCACGCGAACATCTCTAGCGCCCCCCGATCGATCGCGACGTAACCATCGATGTAAACGCGATTCGATTTGCGATCGACCCACAGCAGCGATTCCTGGCTCAAGCGTTTTGCCCCTGGTGGCGGCAAAAACTGCTTGCTCAAAAATTCCGCGGGCGACATTTGCGGCTCCGGATCCTCCATCGCTGGCTCCGGTTCCTCCGCAGCAACATCGGCCTTAGGCGTAGCGCTCGGCCCTGCATTGGACTCGGGGCCGGAATCGGACTCGGGGGCTGACACGCCTGCCGCAGTCTTCTTCACCAAATCTTCATCTTTCGGTTTTTCCTCGGCCATTGGCAACTGACGCAGCCCACTGGGGGCGGTTTGCTTCGCCACGTCGACGTCGGACGACGCGTCTATTTCGACAGCGACCGCGGCTGCGGCGACACCATCGGCAGCAGATTCAGCCGTATTTCGCTCGTTTTCCGCGTTGGGAGCCGTCACGGACGAGGGCAGCTCGGCACGTTTTCGGGGCGCCGATTCGCTGCCGCACCCGACCGCTAGGGATGTGGCGCAGACTAAAAGCAGGGTGAGTGTCCGCGTGGTCTTGGCAAAATAGGGCATAGAGTGTCGATCGAGTGGGGAGGAAGCGCTAGCGTCATTGGGTTGAATGAGTAAGTTATACGTCAGTCAACCTGACACAAAACGATACTTTTCAGCATTCGCATTATAGCCCATGTCGACACGAACTACGGAGGCCGAAAACGCCTCGACCGCCTCAGTACCCTCCAATGGTCGACCGGCATCCCCTGCGAAAACGAAGTCAAAAAAGGCGACTCGCCAAAAGCCCGCAAAGGTGGCCGCAGTTGCGGAGGAACTGGCCCCCGAACCAGCTAACGCCCCCGAACTTGCAAACGCACTAGCCGAAGCACCGGCGATCGCATCGGCGTGCGAGAATGTGGCTCCCACGCCGATGTCCGATGAAAATTGGAAGCGGTTACGCAAAAAGGTCGAATCACACGCCAACACCACGTCGGCCAAGCATGTGTTTGGTAAATCGGCGATCGGCGGGACTGTCTATCGCTGGGGCGTCGCAACCGCGGTTGGCAATACGATCGATCCAGTGCGAATGTCGCTCAGCCAATTGGCGTGTGACCAAAAACCGATGCGGCGGCGTTCGACTCGGCCGTTGGATTTGGTATCCGCGACGACCGAAATGATCGCCCAATTGGATCACGGCGACATGTCCGCATTGTCGTGCCAGGACGCGGTGGTTTGGGCCGCTGCGATGCCGCTGCTCAGCAAACAACTTGAACCAGCCCTGTGGTGGGAATTGCTCGGGTCGCTGCAACGATTCCGCGAACTGGTACTCGAATCCCATTCGCCGGACTCGCCCGCCCACTTGATCGTCGGCGCGGAACTCGGTTTGACGCTGGCATGGCGGCTCGCCGATTTACCCTCCTGTAAACGGGCTCAGAAATCGGCGATCGAAGCTCTGGCACAATGGTGTGACCACGCAGAAGACGCGATTCCAAATGCGCTTGCCAAAGGCACCATCGCCCGGCTGATGCTCGGTTCGATCATGCGATGCCAAGCGATTATGAAGTCGACCACGAAAAAGAAGTTTCAAAAATCGTGGCATGCTGTCGGTGATCAAATGGCAACCTGGGTTGCCGCAATGACCACTCATCACGGCACATCGGCGCTGAGTCCGCTGAGCCGCAAAGATGTGAAAGACGATCTTGGTAAAACCGGACTGCTCGAACACGCGATTGCGTTTGATCCTGAAACGCTGCGGCCGGCCACCGAAGCCGCACTGGGGCTTGGCCATACCGGCGGACGATTGGCATGGGAGGTCTGCCTACCCGAATCTTTCCTGCATAACGAAGATGCCAAGCTTGCCATTATGCTGCCCGAATGGGATGTCCGCCGAGGACGCACACATCTGCACTACGCCGGCGAACACAACCAGCTCGAAATTTTTGCTGGCCGCACCCAAATCATCGCAGGCCAAGTCCAAACCTCGATCGAAATCAATGGGGCGCAACAGTACGCGACAGGCGATTGGGGATTGGTTTGCGAGTACACCGACGACGATGTGCATTACATCGAAATTGAACAGGATTGGACTGGCGGAGTGGTGTTGCAGCGGCAATTGATGTTGATTCGCTCGGACCGCACTTTGCTGCTTGCCGACGGAGTGCTGCCAAAAAATCGTCAAGAACCCGGTGCACTTTCGCAAAAAATCCGTTACTCCACTCGCATTCCCGTCGCATCGGGTGTGTCGCCCGAGCTTGAGAAGGAAACTCGCGAAGTCTATTTGTGTGCCGGTCAACGAAGCGCCGTCGTAATGCCAATGTCCGCATCGGAATGGCGGATCGGTCCCACCACCACAAAGCTTTCGGGCAGCGAGGATGAGCACTTGGTTTGGACTGCCGAAGGGACCGGAGCGTTGTATGTGCCGCTGTGGTTTGATCTGCAACAACGACGTTTCAAACGCAAACGCACCTGGCGTCAATTGACTGTGGGCGACGAACGCCGGATCTGCGAACATCACGAAGCCGCGGGGTTCCGCGTTCAAGTCGGTTCCGAACAATGGATGATCTATCGTTCCCTCGGCGGGCGTCGCTGCCGCACCGTTTTGGGGAAACACTTGATCGCCGACTTCTTTGCGGCCAAATTTGATCCTGGCGAAGGGATTTATGATGAATTGGTGACTGTGGACGACGCCGAGCATATGGATGATGAATCGGAATCATGATTGACCCTAGTTCGCAAGCTCGATTAGCCGAGAATTGGCAAGCGGTGCAACACGACGTCGATGCAGCCACGATGGCGGTCGATCGTCCCGCCGGCTCGGTCACGATCATCGGAGTCACCAAGTACGTTGATGCCGAGATGACGCTGGGGTTGGTTAACGCAGGATGCCGCGTGCTTGGCGAAAATCGCCCGCAAGTGCTTTGGAAGAAAAACGAAGAGGTTGTGTTTCCTGACGATGTGCAGTGGCATTTGATCGGACACCTGCAGCGGAACAAGCTTCGTCGCTCACTGCCGTTTCATCCGATGATCCATTCCGTCGACAGTCCCCGATTGTTGGCCGCAATCGTCGAAGAAGCGACCGCGCAGCAGATTCCGACCCAGGTGTTATTGGAGGTGAACATCAGTGGCGAGGAAGCGAAGACCGGATTGAAGCCGAAGGAGCTGCGTCCGATGATCGAGTCACACCTTGGATCCAACGACACCAACGCAGTCGAGATTGTTGGGTTGATGGCGATGGCGGGTTGGGGCACCGATGCGGATGCCGCCCGCCAACAATTTGCAGCCACACGCGAACTACGAGAGCAACTGACGCAGCAAACCGGCGCGACGTTACCCGAGTTATCGATGGGGATGAGCGGCGATTTCGCCGCCGCGATCGCCGAAGGCGCCACCATGGTCCGCATCGGCTCCCGCCTCTTCGAAGGCCTCCTCCCACCCGCCTAGTCCCCCCCCTTCACCCTTCATCCTTCACCCTTCATCCTTCACTCCCTGTCTCCCTGTCTCCCTGTCTCCCTGTCTCCCTGTCTCCCCCTCTCTTTCTCCCCTCTCTTTCTTCCACCACGACTGAGCAGCAAACAAACGGCACATGAATCAACCGCCGGCCCCAACGCTCACACCTGACGTGCGTCGCCGACGCAGCGATGCAGTGTTTTTTTGGGTGATGTCAGCCATCTCGGGCATCTTCGTCCTCCTGATCCTCTTGCTGATCGCCGCTGACGTTTGTTTTACCTCCTGGTCCGAATTCACTGCGGCGCTGGCGAAACCCGAGATCCAAGCGGCGATTCGATTGACGCTGCTAACCTGTACGGTTGCCGCGATCGCATCGGTTTGGGTCGGCACTCCACTTGGCTATTTACTGTCACGCTACAAGTTTCCCGGCCGCGTCTTGATCGACACGTTAGTCGACATCCCGATGGTGTTGCCGCCGCTGGTGCTAGGACTCAGTTTGCTGATCCTATTTCACACCCCGATCTATGGTTGGGAACTGGAATCCGGGTTAAAGAACCAAGTGGGATTCCCCGTCACCTATCACTGGCCCGCCGTGGTGTTGGCCCAGTTCACGATCGCTTGCGCGTTTGCCATTCGCACGATGCGAGTCACGTTCGACCAGATCGATCCCCGAAGCGAAGACGTCGCCCGCACGCTCGGTTGCACACGCGGCCAAGCGTTTTGGCAAGTCGCGTTGCCGCAAGCGTGGCGAGGTATCATCGCGGCAACCACCATCGCATGGGCTCGGGCGCTCGGCGAGTTCGGTCCGATTCTGGTGTTCGCCAGTGCCACGCGGATGCAAACCGAAGTGTTATCGACCACCGTTTATCTGGAAATCAGTGCCGGCGAGTTGGATGCCGCCGTCGCAGTTTCGCTGCTGATGGTCGCGATCGCGGTGCTGGTTTTGTTATTTCTCAGGCTACTCAACACGCGAGACGCCCAGTGATCGAGTTCTCCGGTGTGAGTATCCGCTCAGGCGACTTTGTGCTGTCGGATTTATCCTTCACGCTTGCCAGCGGCGACTATGCGGTGCTGATGGGGCGAACTGGCAGCGGTAAAACGACGATTCTCGAAGCGATCTGCGGATTGCGCGCAGTCAGCCAAGGCACGATCCGGCTGGACGGTGTCGACATCACCGATTG
>NZ_JBFHFD010000310.1:0-9594 GCF_041583735.1 Novipirellula sp. | reverse complement strand
TTGGAATGAAATCGATCGGTGCGAACGTCCACGAGCAAGGGGCTCAGTCCCGCATACAGAATTTTGTCGGGGGCCAGCATCCCATAGATAATGTTCCGCTCGTGCAAATAGCACAGCGCACCGATGATCGGCTCGGCAAACTCGAGCACCGATTCCCATGGCAACCGACTGCGTCGCTCGATCTCGGCCGCCAATGTTTCGCCGTCGACAAGCTCGTAAGCCAAGTAGGCGTCTTTGTCTTCGAATCCGCCGCCAAAGCAGCGGGCGATGGCGGGATGTTGCAACGTTTTTAGCGTTTCCCACTCTGCGGCAAATTGGGTGCGGGCTTCTGGCGTCGCGCCAAAGGGGGACGAGAACACCTTGACGGCAACCGCTTTGTGCATTTGGACGTGAATGGCACGCCACACCGAACTCTGTGACGGATGGTCACCGAGTTTCGCTTCGATCGCTAATGGGCCAAGTCGGCTGCGCGGCATAGGAGACTAAAGCTTGGGAATGAGAACGGGAATGAGAACAATCCGCCAAATTTGAATTGATTATAGTTTGCCTCGGCGAGGGGGCGGTTACGACGCGTCGATTTGGTCTTTGAGGTGGGCAAAGAAGATCGCTTTGTCCGCTTCGTACTGCTGCAAATCCCCCTCGCCGTCTCGCCAACGCCGCACTTTGGCCTCTTCGAAATCGAGTGCCGACTCCGTATTTTGCCGTAGATAATCGCGAATGGAAACCGCTTGAATCCAAGCTGGGGTGGATGTCTGCATTAAATAGACGCAATGGGTCGGATCAGGCTGGTCAGGCGTAACGTAGCGAGGTTTGAACAACGCGATCGCTTCACGGGCCCAGTGGGGCGTTTCATCGCGTCGGAAATTGAGGCCTTCGATTAATAACGCTGCCGATTCCATCATCGCCACATCGTTCACTCCGGCCAACACATCAATGGTCGGGCGAGCAATCAGCCCTGAGATCGCCGTGCTGCCGATATGCACCACATCCACGACCCGCCCTTCACACGACAGCAGGATGCTGCTGCGAGTTTGCTCAAATTCTTGACGCCACCTTGGGTCAAAGTGCATCAAGCGGACGGGATGAGAGGCCATAACGAAAATGCCTTGATCAGTTCGCGTCGGTGATTCGGGATCAGGTGATTCAGGATTGGTGAATGACGAACAGCTCTAAGATTGAATGTAGCCGAAGTCGGAGGATTCGGGATGCAGTCCGTAAAAAAACGAATCAACAAGACGACAGGCAACAAAAAAACCGGGCCAACGAATTGCTCGTTGGCCCGGTTCGATTTTGAAATCAAAGGGATTTGATTATCGGCTGATCAACATTGCCACTTTGGAAGCTTCGATCTGCTTTTCGATCGATTCGACATAAGCGGTATCCGCCGCACACATTCGCGAGAATGGCACCGTGCACTTTTTGCCGTTCGATTTGAGCAGTCGGATGTTGGTCGCATTGATTTCGATCAAACGTCCATCGGTGCGGAAGTTTCCGGTGTTATCGATCCAGGTTCGCGAGCCAGTGTCGGCAAGCGACGTAATTCGAACCGTGTTCTTCTCGGAAACGACAAGCTGTGTCGACTCTTCCGAATCGACTTCGCTTGCTTGAGGTTGCTCGGCGTGACCGAACAGATCATCGATCGACGTGCCAGCCTCTTCGGTCTTGGGTGTGGCTTCGTCGGCATCGCCAGGAGCGCCAAACAAGTCATCGATCGAATCGGATGCAGGTGCCGCATCGTCGGCCGGCGGAGTGTCGAACAAGCCGTCGAGATCGTTTGCGGGAGCGTCGGCAGGAGGTTCTGCTGGAGCGTCCGCAGGTGCTGCAGGCGTTTCGGGGGCGTCACCGAACAAGCTGTCGATGCTGGTGTCACTTCCCGCGGGGGCGGGATCGGTGGCCGCAGCGTCACTGCCGAACAAGTCATCAAGACCCGTGTCCGCAGCCGGTGCGTCGGTCGCAGGTGCTTCCATCGGCGCCGCATCTTCGTCAGGTGTATCCAACGCGGGGGCGTCCGAACCGAACAAATCATCCAGACTGGTGTCCGCAGCTGGTGCATCGGTTGCAGGTGGTTCGGCCGCAGGAGCCTCTTCGGCCGGCGCATCACCACCAAACAAATCGTCGATCGATTCGTTGGCTGGCGATTCGTTCGCTGGCATATCGGCTGGAGCTTCGGCTGGCGAATCGTCAGCAGCACCAAAGATGTCGTCATCCATGGGCGGTTTAGCAGCCGATTCTTCGCCTGCTGGCGAAGCGTCGCCGCCGAATAGATCGTCCAGGGCAGGCTCTTCAGCGGGCTTGGTTTCAGGTTCGGTAGCCGGTGGGTCGCCAAACAAGTCGTCTGCCGGAGCAGGTTCGGTTTCGGCAGGCATTGGCGCACCGAACGGATCTTCGGTTGGCTCGGGCGTGGTTTCGGTGGGAGCAGGATCACCGAACAAATCATCCGCTGCGTCTGGAGCGGCCGGCTTGGCTGGCTCCGCAGGAGCAGGTTTTTCGGGGGCTGGCTCGGCCGGGGCTGGCTCGGCTTCTGCCGGAGCAGGACTGCCGAACAAATCGTCCGCTGGCGCCGGTTCGGTCGCAGGCGGCTCAGGCATGTCCGGTACCGCAGGCGGTTCAGGCTTGGTTTCCAGTGGCATCGCCGGAGCAGGTTGCTCGGCGTGATCTTCATTGTCCGCGGGAGCTTTCTCAAACGGTGAATCCGAAGGCGAGCTAGTTTCCGCTTCGCTTGACGAACCCAGGTCGGCGGGAACCGGAGGAGCGTTTTCGATTTCCATCGGCATGCTGCTGTGATCGATAGGAGCCGCGTATTCGATTCCGCTATCGTATTGCATCGGAGCCGATTCGATCACGGTGCCGTTGTCGACGCCGCTGTAGTCGCAAATGCCGTTGTTATCGACCGCTTCGTAAGAGACTTCGCCACAGCAGGGGGCGACTGGGGCTGGAAGACAATGAAGCGGTGGGCAAGCGACGGGAGGACAAACAACCGGGGGACACTGGACCGGAGGGCAGTGCATTACTGGAGGGCAGTGCATTACCGGGGGACAGTGAACAGGTGGGCAATGGATGGGCGGACACGGGGCACCGCAGGTGGGAGCCGGTTCACTGCAAGCGTGTCGAAGAAGCCATCCGGCGGATGCAGGGCTAATACCGAGCAGGCAAGTCAACGTGGCAACGAGGCTCCATCGGTATAGACTTCGGGCCGTTCGTTTCATAGTTCGTTTTGTCTCCTCCACACCGAAGTGCGGGTCGCGTGCGAGTTTCTAAGGTGGGATTTGGGGGGCAATGGCCTTGTTCGATAACCGAATAAATCAATTTGACCGGTAGGCTTCTGCTATCACCCTGCCCCACATGCTAGTTGTCAGAAAATCAGCAAGCAAGCAGCGAATTCAGGTTAAATGGAGAGCTTTGCGCAATCAGGTCGGGTTTTAATGATCCAGCAAGAATCGTCTAGGGTGGTGCGGGTGCCCCATGTGGAGGTCGAGTGGGGTTCGAAATTCGCCTCCCCAGGATCGGAATAATTCGTCACACTAGGGGAACCGATCGGGGACCAATCCCGCTCGGAGAACGGGCGTTTGTGTTGAGCGGAAACGCTTTTCGCTGCTTTTGGCCCTCTTTTTTGGCGTGGAAAGCGGTCAAATTCAGTGGCGGGTGCAAAGTTGTAAGCTTTGCCGCGTCCATGGGTTAGGTTCGATCGAACGGCTTTTGTTTAAAGTATACTGACTGGGCAACGAACACCGGGGGACGCAGGACTTGCGTCCCCCAGCTTGGCGATGGTCGGAGGCCGCAGGCGTGCCTGTCATTGTTGTCGATTGCATCCACGTGCATGCCGCTTTGTCATTTTTTTCGTTTACGATTGCCTCGGATTTCCATGTTTCGCTTCATCAAGAGCGTTTTTGCATCGATGAGCCTTGAGCGGAAATGTCTGCTCTTTTTTGGTTCTGCGCTGCTCGTCTTGATGTGCGCTGCTTTTTTCGTCGTCCAATTGCTGGCCAAAAGTTTGGTCACCAACACGACCCGGCAACGGGCTCGTGACTACGCAGCGGCGGAATTGATGATGATCCACAGTGATGCGCAGTGGTCCTCGGCATTGCCTGAAGACGTGGTAACGCGTGAAAAGGAATTGCTCGGGGGACTGCGGTCCGAGCTGCTGAACGCCAAGATTGACTTCCAGATTCTGGCGTTACAGGATTCGGCGACCTATGACAATTTGCCGCGAATCGAATTGCCCTCCGTCAACACGCCGCTCGGAGCGATGGAGTTAGCGCGACTGAAAAGTCTGCAGCCTCAGTATCGCGAGTGGCTCAGCCGCCAGATCGCCGAAGACCGGCCTGATGTCGAGCGGCCGCTCGATTTGGGCGAAAACGAAGCGATGAGCCGGATCGGATTACTTGGCACCACGGTGTTTGCCGAGGACGGTCCAGTCGATGATCGTTACATCTATTACTCGCCCGTTTTCTTTAAACCAACATGCGTGTTGTCGTGTCACAGTCCCACCGGGGGCGCGATTTCGACATCGCCCGACGAAGACCCAACCAAGCTCGCATCGCAATATCCGTTTCGCGTCTTCCGCGTCAGTATGCCGTACCAGGAAACGCACGAGCAAACGACTTGGATTCGCGCGATCGTGATTGCCTTGGCGATGTTGATTATCGCCGTGACATTGTTTGTCTTGCACGCAATCGTACGTTACTTGGTGTTACAGCCGCTGTATCACCTGCGTGATGTCAGCGATGCGATTACTCATGGTGACACCAACCAACGCGCCACGATCGATACCGAAGACGAGTTCCGTGAATTGGCCGACGCGTTTAACCGAATGCTTCGTCACTTGACCGAGACGCAAGACAAAATCCAAGAGGTTAACCGCGAATTGGATGCTCGGGTGGATCAATTTGCGCAATTGAACCTGCAGCTCTACGAGGCAAACCGGCTGAAGAGCGACTTTTTGGCCAACATGAGTCACGAATTACGAACGCCGCTGAACAGCATCATTGGCTTTTCTGAAGTGCTGCAGGGGATCGATTCGCTGAACGATAAACAGCGGCGATACGCGGGAAATATACGTAAAAGCGGGCGTTTGCTGCTGGAAATGATCAACGATATTCTGGATTTAGCCAAGGTCGAAGCGGGCAAGATGGAAGTGCGCCGCGCCGAATTTGATTTGTCGCGATTGGTGTCGGCGCAGTGCGACATGATCCATTCGTTGTCCGAAGAAAAGAATATTTCGTTGACCGTCGAGATTCCCGAGGACCTTCCCAAAGCCTACCAAGATCAAAACAAACTTGGCCAAATTCTCAATAACTTGCTTAGCAACGCGATCAAATTCACACCCGAAGGTGGCATGATCACCGTTCACATCGAGGACGTCAAAAACGGTCGCTTCCGATTGTCTGTCAGTGACACCGGAGTGGGGATCGCCGAGGAGGACCAGCCCATCATTTTCCAAAAATTTCGTCAGAGCCAAAAAGTACTTAATGACGAAGGTTTGACTCGCGAGTTTGCAGGGACCGGACTCGGCTTGTCGATTGTCAAAGAGTTGGCAAAGCTGCTTGGGGGCGAAGTCGATTTTGAAAGTGAACTGGGACGCGGCAGCCGTTTTTGGGTCACGCTGCCATGGCGGTTAGCGAGCGTTTCGCCGATCTCGATCCCATCGCAGGGCGCGGTGCCCGCGGCACTACAAGACGCCGCAAGCAGCTTGACCGCATCACGCCCCTCGACGTGAAAAGCCTAAGTGGGCCACAGCCAGATCAAGCAAACCATGACGTAGCGAAAGTCGCCAAGACTTTCGGCGTCACTCTCGGCCAAATGCGTGCAGTCGCAAGTTTTGAAGTTGAGTTTTCCAGTTGGTCAGATCACGCAATTGGGTTGAATGTGGGATCGACGGACGCAACTTCAGAAGCCGCGAAGTGAACCTCTTCTTTAACTATCGACCCACTTATTGTCGGCTGCGTTCATTCTCGGCTGCGGGCCTGTTTCAACACCGCCGCCATGCGTTGTTTCAGCGACGATCGCAGCGGTTCGGGGGCCATACGGATTGCGTTCAAGTAGTTCGCGCGTGCCATCTTTATTTTGCCTTGCGATGCCGCCCGTTCGGCCCGCTCGATTGATTCATTGAGCTGCTCGATGCGAAGCTGGGCATTGGATTGCTGGACCGACCATAATTGTTGCTGAATCAATTGCTGGCTGATTTGCGCCGGATTGGCGAGCACGGGGTAAGACCCGACCACCGGGGTGACGCCGGTGACAAACGGGGTCACGGTTTGCGAAACGATCGACCCCGGAACCCCATTCATGGTGGTCACCGATGGCGTCGTGCTCGAGAGAGTTTGGCTGCTGCCTTGAGCAAAATTGAAACGCAGGTTGCCCGAGATGCCGTTACCAAAATTTTGTCGCAGATTGCCTGAAACCCCTGAGTTGACCGCTTCGGGAGCAAAGGGCGCCGGGTTGTTGCCGGGATTGATATTGGCAAAGAAGTTCGGTCCCTGCAGCGAGAATCCGAATTGATTGTTTTCAAACGTGTTCGTCCCGATCTGCTGGAACGGCGCCGCGGTGTGGATCATTTGTGCGACCACTGCAGACCGATCTAGCGCAATCGTCGCAAGTGTGATCGCGGCCAAGCTTGTCACGATCCGCAATGGCGGGCGATATCGGGGACGTGGTTTTGATTGGGGGCTGTAACGTTGCAAGTGGTTGGAACGTTGCCAGTGAAAGTGTGACTGCATGTTTCGCTCCCTCTTCCCCCCGTTTAGCGTGTGTTGGCCAACAACCCTGGGCCAATCGGTTTGCCGCCACTGGACGAAGCCGTGTGACGACGCCATTCGGCAACGATGCGGTCGATGTTCGATCGGCCATGCATTTGTTAATGTATCGTGTTCGCTGTTCAAATCGATCTGGTTTCAACCGTTTTCACGTGGCTGGCACACCTTTTCACTAGACAGTTGGGTTGGCGGGGGCTTGGTGAGTCGTCTCTGCCGAGAGTGATTTTCTGCTGAGAATGATTTTTCAAGGGAATGAGGAAAGTTGGAATGAAAAAAGTCGATCTGTTCACTGATGGTGCGTGCAGTGGGAATCCGGGCCCAGGCGGTTGGGCGTTCATTTTGCGATGCAGCAAGACGGACAAGGAACTTGAACGCAGCGACGGGGAACCGGAATCGACCAACAATCGGATGGAATTGATGGCGGTCATTCGCGGACTCGAATCGCTAAAGGAACCATGTGAGGTCACGCTGCATGCCGACAGCACCTATGTGGGCCAGGGGATGACCAGTTGGATGAAGGGCTGGAAGAGTCGTGGTTGGAAACGCAAAGACGGTTCGAAATTGGTGCCGATCAAAAACGAAGAACTGTGGCGTGAACTCGATCAATTGATGCAGAAGCACAAGATCATTTTCAATCACGTCAAAGGGCACGCCGGTCATCTCGAGAACGAGCGTTGTGACAAGTTGGCGGTCCAGGCGTACCAAAAATACCTTCCCCGATCGGCCCGTTAAAATCGTTTCTGCGGGAGCATCAAACTGGGGTTTCGCTCCCGGTTTGTGGTGAATCGGCGGAGTCGTTTTAAAAGCCGCTAAAACACCGTAAAATCGCGTTGTTTGGGGATGCCAAGGAGGCATCGCGGAACGTCGAGAAAAACGTTAGAATACGTCGCATAGCGATTAACTTTTTTCGGCTACTTCCCGAGTGTTCTCGATACAGGCTTTTCATGAGCGACGACCCCCAATCGGAACCCACCTCCGACGACGCAACTCCTGCGGCTGACGCAAACGCAACCCCCGAAACAGCTGCAGTGAATGACGCTGCGGCGGTCACGGGCGATGCTCCCGCACAGCAAGTTGCCTCCATCCAAGTCTCCACGGCACCCAAAGCAAACTCGGAATATACCGACAAAGATTTGCAGCACCTTTCGGACCTCGAGCATGTCCGCGAGCGTCCCGGGATGTACATCGGTGACACCTCGACGCGAGGATTGCATCACTTGGTCTACGAAGTCGTCGACAACTCGATCGACGAAGCGATGGCGGGATTCGCGAATTCCGTTTCCGTCACCGTGCATACCGACGGTAGCGTTACGGTCGAAGATGACGGACGGGGGATTCCCGTCACGCGTCACGACCAGCTTTCTGAGGAACTTGACCGCGAAGTCAGCACGCTCGAGGGTGTGATGACGGTGCTGAAGTTTGGTGGCAAGTTTGAAAAGGGCGCCTATCAAACCTCCGGTGGTCTGCATGGCGTCGGGGTAACCGTCGTCAACTTTCTAAGCCAATGGGCCGAAGTCGAAGTCAGCCGCGATGGTTTCACTTGGACTCAAGAGTACGAGCGGGGTGTTCCCACCGGGCCGGTCGTCAAAGGCCGTGTGACCAAACGCGCCGGAACAAAGACGACGTTCAAAGCCGATAATCAAATTTTTAGTGTGACGAAGTACAGCTTCGATACGCTTTTCAAACGGCTTCAGGAACTAGCGTTCCTCAATAGCGGCGTGCACATCAAATTCCATGATGAACGCAATGGCGAAGGTGGCGATTTCCAGTACGAGCGTGGGATCGTCGAGTTTGTCGAGCATCTCAATCGTGCCAGCGACGTTTTGCACAGCGATGTGATCCAATTGCAAGGCGATAAGGACGGAACTCAGTTCGATATCGCAATGCAGTACAGCGCCGAGTACACCGAGAACGTCCAATCTTACGTCAACAACATCCACACGATTGAAGGCGGTACCCACGTTTCGGGTTTCCGATCGGCGTTGACGCGGACGTTGAACAATTACGGCAAGAAAGAAAATCTATTCAAAGGATCCGCAGTTCCAGGCGGTGACGATTTCCGCGAAGGCATCACCGCGGTGATTAGCGTTCGCGTCCCGCATCCGCAGTTCGAAGGGCAAACGAAAACCAAGCTGGGCAACAGTGATGTGGAAAGCATCGTCAATGCGGGCGTGGGCGAACAGTTAGCCAAGTACTTTGAAGAGAACCCCCGGGTTGCCAAGACGATCGTGCGAAAAGGCTTGCTCGCTGCGGAAGCACGCGAGGCGGCACGCAAGGCAAAAGACTTGCTGCGAAAACGCAAAGACGCGCTCGGTGGCGGCGGATTGCCCGGAAAACTTCGCGATTGCATCAGTAAAAAGATGGAAGAGTGCGAAGTGTACTTGGTGGAAGGTGACTCGGCAGGTGGTTCGGCCGAGGGTGGCCGAATGCGGCATTATCAAGCCATCCTGCCGCTTCGCGGTAAGATCATCAACGCTTACAAGAGCCGCGAAGACAAAGTGCTTGCCAATGAAGAAGTCCAGTCGATGATTCAAGCGATCGGAACTGGAATTGGTGCCGATCAAGACTTGACCAAGCGTCGCTACAACAAAGTCATCATCATGACCGATGCTGACGTTGACGGTAGTCACATTCGCACGCTGCTGCTGTGTTTCTTCTATCGTCAGATGTATCAATTGGTTGCTGCGGGGCACGTTTATGTGGCTCAGCCGCCATTGTTCCGCGTCCAGCACGGCAAGTCACGTTACTACATTCAGAGCGAAGAAGAGATGAAGTCTCAATTGCTTGAACGTGGTTTGAACGACACCTATTTCGAAGCCGAAGACGGACGCCGCGCCGAAGG
>NZ_JBFHFD010000309.1:0-9653 GCF_041583735.1 Novipirellula sp. | reverse complement strand
CTCACGCCCGTCTCGATCACTCGCGAAGGCGAAACGGCGATCCAAATTCAATGGAATAACGGTACAAGCACTCGCTGGACCGTGGCTCAACTGCGTGCCGCTTGCCCCTGTGCAACCTGCCGCGAAAAGAAACGCGGCGAACAGGAAAAGGAATCCGAGAAAAAGCAGGCGTCGCCAAAATCACTGAGCCTGCCCGTGCTCAGTGCCGAAGAGGCCCGTCCGCTGCGGATCGAATCGATGCGGCCGGTTGGCTCCTACGCCTACAGCATTGCCTTTTCCGACGGTCATTCCTCCGGCATCTTCCCCATGAAAATGCTGGCCAGCCCACCTGAATAATTCGGTGGGTGGCCTCCCATTACTTTCGCTCGGGCAATAGAAAGCAGATGACTTCACGATCGTTTCGCACGATCAGATGCCGGCCTGCAATGGTCGGCACGTTCCATGTTTTCGAGTTGAGGGCAGGCAAGCGAAGTTCGAGTTGATATTGATCTTCGTCCAATTGGACAAACAGCACGTCGCCTGCTTCATCTTGGACCACAATCGTATCCTCCGCCACCAGGATTTGACCCTGCCCCGAGCGTTCGCTTCGAGGTTGTTGCCATCGCTGATCACCGTCTGCAATCGCCACCGCTTCGAGCGACCCATTGCTCAGTGCATAGGCGGTGTCGCCGATGACAACGGTGTTGGCGAATTTGGTTTTTAAGACGCGGCCGGATTGCCAAACCGACTTGGCGACGAATTCTCCATCCACATCGGCTGTGACTTCGACAAGAGCACTCCCGCCACCGTAGCCTTTGCCGACCAGGAATCGGTTTTCGCCCGCCAGGACTACCGAAGAGCAATTCGCCCCCGCATTACTTTGCCCAGGCCACTCGAACGACCACAAGCGTTTTCCATCCTCGATGCGATGTCCGCTGACCGTGCTTTCGTTGACAATCACAATTTGGCGTTGTCCCGCCAAGGTCAACAGCATCGGCGAAGCGTAACTGATTTGGTCTTCGCCGGCGGTCCAGCGAATTTCGCCGCTGGCGGCGTCAAACGCGATCAGACCGCGACCGGCTTTGGCCAATTCGGACGGTGGAATCGCAGGATCGCTTGGCCCGCCTAATGGTACGACGCACAAGCCGTCGACCAGCAATGGCGAAGCTGCGCGTCCCCATGCAATCGCCGTTTCGGACTGCGTTTGGTTCCATCCGGCGATCTTCAGTAAGTCGGCGTTCCAGATTTCTTCACCTGTTTTGATGTTGATGCACCAGAGTTTGCCGGTGGCTCCGAGCGCGTATACTCGCTCGCCCATGATCGTAGGGGTTGATCGTGGGCCGATTCCACCGAGCGGATGCTCGTGTCTCGCTTGGTGGCTGACTGCCCACAGCAACGCGCCATCGCCAATCCGGTAACAGGTTAATGATTCGGTGGTGTCACGCTGTTCTAGGGTGACGACTCGGTCGCTACTAACGGCGAATCCCGCCCATCCTTCGCCAATACCTTGTTTCCACAGTACTTCAGCCTCCGCTGCATCAGCGGGCACTTCGAATTGTCGCTTTGCGATAAAGCCGTTTCGCGAGTTCCCTAGAAACCCCGTTGAGTCTTCGGCAGCAATCGTCTGTTCCGACGGTTCGAGCGGTGCGAGCGTGTCGGTGGATCCTGCTGCGATCGGAATGCGTTCGGGTTGATTGGCACTCCAGAATCGCGGTTTGAAATCGGGGACCATCTCGCCGCTAAAGCCTTCGAAGCGAAACAGGCTGGCAAACGCCGCCGCCGCCGTGAGTGCCACGATCGGAACCAGCAGCGGATAGCCATGGTTTCGCGCGAGACGAAAGAGTTGAAACAAAATCGTCAGCAGTGCAATTGCAACGACGCCAAACGAGAACAGGTTGGCGTTTTGATGGTCTCGTTCGGAAACGAAATGCTGCAGTAGAAAAACAACGACGCCCGCAGTGATGGCTACCACGGCAATCCGAACCGGAAAGTTGGGCTCGCGGTGAACGGCTAGCGGAGTGCGCTGTGCCAGTTTGTCATCTTGACGACCCTGGTCATCGGTCAGATTTGGCACGCCATCTTGATTCGAATCGGTCAAAGAAAAGTCTCAAGCTTGGAAGGGATGACTCGAAGCAAAGTGCCAAGTCGTTAATTCCCATCCATTGTAATGATCAAAGCTAAATCAGAGTATGGATCACCGCCGCGAGTCGCCGTCGCCTCCGGCATCGATTGCAGTGGTAAACGGCGGAACAGAAGAATCGTTCAAGCCAATGACGAGGGACGCGAAACATGGTGCTTTTGCAGCGTGGGCAACGTTTGTCAAAGTCAGCCATTTTTACTCCATTCGTAAATGAGAACTTCCTACGTGCTGCAGCCAGTAGAATACGCTGGCTTGCTTCCTTCAAGGCGTTGAATTCGAAGGTTGTCGATCGCGGCGGTGGGATGGGGCTGCGGCGTCGTGTGATCCGTAGGTTGTTGGTTTTTTCGGTTACAGCCAGCACCGGACTAATCTCGCATCAAAACTTTCGCGTAGGGCACCAAGTTCGCAATTGTTTTTCTTCGCTTTTCAGAAGATGACTGCTCATTAAGGCAGCGGAAACTCCAAGCAAATGCGTTACACCCTCCTCGCCGGAGCGTTTATAATACGTGTCCTGCCTGAACTTTCCCCCCCGCCTTACTACTGCCAATTCCCATGCCAATTTTTATGGGTGAAACGAAGCCGCTGCTCATCGGACGCACCGCTGTCTTGTTGGTTGTCCTCACGGTCATTGGGTGGGTCATCCAATCGCAATCTGTAGCCGCGACAGAGCCTACCGACTTGTTACCGCAATCGGAGATCAGCTTCTTTGAAAGTCGGATTCGCCCGGTGCTCGACGAGCACTGCTATTCGTGTCATTCAAGCGACGCAGCGATTGTTCAAGGCGGTTTGTTGCTGGACAGTCGTGAGGCGGCACACCTGGGGGGCGATAGCGGTCCCGCCGTGGTGCCGGGCAACGTTTCGGAAAGTTTGTTGATATCGGCGATCCAGTACGACGACTTTGAAATGCCGCCGAAGCAAAAGTTGCCGCAATCGGTCATTGACGATTTTGTCACCTGGGTTGAAAGAGGAGCGGTTGATCCTCGCACACAGGCCGCCGCCGCCCCGCGACATGGAATCGATCCGATTGCCGCGCGTGATCATTGGGCATTTCAAAGCGTGGTTGCACCCGAGGTTCCGCAGGGGGAAATCCATCAAGACGATCGAGATTGGATTCGCAACCCGATCGACGCCTTTGTGCTGGCGAAACTCAGCGAGAAAGGTTGGCGTCCAGCCGCAAAGGCCGACAAGTATACGTTGCTTCGTCGTGCGACGTTTGATTTGGTCGGCTTGCCACCGAGCCAAAGTGAAATCGATGCGTTTCTTGCCGATGACTCGCCACGAAGTTTCGAGCGAGTGGTGGACCGCTTGCTCGCGTCGCCTCATTACGGCCAGCGTTGGGGGCGGCACTGGTTGGACCTTGTTCGTTATGCGGACACCAACGGCGCCGATGAAAATCACAAAATGCCTCATGCTTGGCGTTATCGCGATTGGGTTTTTGATCGTCTTAATGATGATCAACCGCTCGACGAATTTATTATTCATCAGCTTGCGGGTGACTTGTTGCCCACGGACGACGAACAACTCAATCGTCAGCGGATCACTGCAACAGGAATGCTGGTGATCGGTCCCAAGATGCTGGCCGAGCAAGACAAGGAAAAAATGAGGATCGACATTGTCGACGAGCAAATCGATACGGTGACTCGCACGATGTTAGGGATGACGGTCGCGTGTGCTCGTTGTCATGACCATAAATTTGATCCGATTTCGGCCGAAGACTATTACGCGTTGGCGGGCATCTTCGCGAGCACCCGGTCGATGCTGCACGAAAACTTTGTTTCAAAATGGATGGAGCGAGATCTGCCGTCGACAGCGATCGACCAGCAACGCAGCGAACACCAGAAGAAGATTGATCACAGTCGGGCGGCGGTCGAGAAAATCGTGGCCGACGCCAATGCTGCCCTGCTGGCACAATTGAAAACGGAGACGTTGCCCGCCAAACCCGAAGACCAATATCCCGAAACGACAAAGAAACAACTCGCCGCAGCCAGGAAGGTTTTGGCCGACACTGAAAAAGCGATGCCCGCGTATGACATTGCGATGGCGGTCGAAGAAGGTAGTCCGGTGACGTTGGCGGTGCACATCCGTGGCAACCATCTCAGCAAAGGTGATACGCCGGTGCATCGCGGAGTGCCGCAGCGACTGCAAAGCGTTGCCGGGTTGGACACGATTGCTGACAACGAAAGCGGGCGTCTGAATTTAGCTCGCTGGTTGACGTCCGGCGATCATCCGCTGACTGGACGCGTGATGGCTAATCGATTGTGGATGTGGCATTTCGGACAAGCGTTGATGCGGTCCCCTTCGAATTTTGGTTTGCAAAGCGAAGCTCCGCTGCATCAAGATTTGTTGGATTGGTTGACGCGACGATTGATTGATGATGGCTGGTCGCTGAAACGCATGCATCGCTTGATCATGCTCAGCAGTACTTACCAAATGCGGAGCGACCTTGCGGATTATTCCGAAGTTGACCCCGAAAACGAGTACCTTTCACACCAAAATCGCCGGCGACTGGAAATCGAGCCTCTGCGTGATGCGATTCACATCGCCGGCGACTCTTTGGATCGCACGTTTGGGGGCAGCCCGGTTGATGCGGATGCCCCGCGACGATCGGTTTATTTGATGATCAATCGAGCGGCGCTGTTGGATCTGTTTTCAACCTTTGATTATGTCGAAACCGCCAACCATATCGAACAGCGTCCCGTTACCACGGTGCCTAATCAGGCTTTGTTCCTACTCAACAGCAAACTTGTCCATCAACAAGCCGAGCGGCTAAGTGCATCGATGTTGGACCACGTCGACGAAGAGGACCGAATCACCCATTTGTGGATGAAGCTGTATGGTCGTCCGCCCACCGAGGCCGATATCGCTCTTTGTCAGGAATTCATTACCGACGCTGCACAGCGACTTCCCGCTGGGACGAGTCCTCAGCAAGCTTGGTCGGGACTGTGCCGTACGCTCATTGCGGGGAGTTTATTTAGTTATGTCGATTGAATCCAAAAATTGTGACTCGGGTTGTCGAAATGGGGCTTGGGCTCACCGCCGCGATTGGATCAAAGGATCGATCGGTTTAGGCGGCATTGCAATGGCCGAGATGATGTCGGGCAAGTCGGTGTCTGCTGCCACGTCGCGGGCGGATTCGGATGCGGGATTGCCGCATTTTGCGCCGCGAGCAAAGCGAGTCATCTTCTTGTTCATGCACGGCGGCCCATCGCATGTCGACACGTTTGATTACAAGCCACAGCTCGCCAAGCACGATGGCAAGCCGCTGCCGTTTGATAAACCGCGGATCCAGTTCGCCAAGACGGGCAATTTGCTCAAAAGTCCTTGGAGGTTTCGCCAGTACGGGCAATCCGGCACATGGGTTAGTGATCTGTTTCCCCATGTTGCAAAACATGTTGATGATTTGACGTTCGTCAAATCGATGCACGGATCCAACGAAGCTCATGGCGGGGCGATGTTGAAGGTGCATACCGGTTCGGACACCTTTGTTCGACCCAGTATGGGGTCATGGATCAGCTACGGATTAGGCTCCGAAAACGAGAACTTGCCAAGCTTTATCACAATCAATCCGACCTTGGGACATGGTGGAGTGCGGAACTTTGGTTCGGCATTTTTGCCTCCGATCCATCAAGCCACTCGGATCGGATCGACGCGTGCCCCGATGAAGAACGCCAAGATCGAGAATCTCGCCAGCGCCACCGCGACCACGCCAAAGCTGCAACAGCTGCAGCTCGATTTACTGCACAAGCTGGACGCTTCGAAAGCGGGGTCTGCGGGTTTGGATTCGCAGTTGGCGGCGAGGCTGGAATCGTTCGAGCTTGCTTTTCGCATGCAGATGGAAACTCCCTCGCTAATGGATCTTTCCCGAGAAACCGCAACGACGTTTGCCGAGTACGGGATCAATGGCGGTCCGACCGACAATTTTGGACGCCAATGTTTATTGGCTCGTCGGTTATCAGAATCGGGGGTGCGGTTTGTCCAAGTCACGCATAACTACTGGGATCAACACAGCAAATTAAAAGAGAAGCACACGGAATTGGCGGGCGAGGTGGATCAACCGATCGCTGCGCTGCTTGCCGATCTGAAACGACGTGGATTGCTCGAGGATACGCTAGTGATTTGGGGCGCCGAGTTTGGGCGAACGCCGACGGCGCAAGGCAACGACGGTCGCGACCACAACCCGCATGCGTTTACCTACTGGATGGCGGGCGGCGGCGTGAAGCGAGGGTTTAGTTACGGTCAATCGGACGAGTTTGGCTTTTACGCGGCAGAGCAAAAGGTTCATATTCACGATTTCCATGCCACGGTGTTGCATCTGCTGGGGATCGATCACCAGCGATTGACCTACCGTTACGGTGGCCGCGATTTTCGCTTGACCGATGTCGAAGGCAACGTCATCTCGGAACTGTTTTCGTGACCAGCCTCCCTCCATCGAACTTCGGTCCAGTGGGCTCCGGTGCATTTGCTGGCAGCCTGGCGTGGTGGCGAGGCTAGACGCAAATGTTTGGTTCGATCAGGAAGCTTGGTCTTCGGAGGGCAGATTTTTCAGTATCGCTTGTTCGGTTAGCTGCTTTTCTCGCTTGTGAGTGTGCCATAGCTTTAGCACGATCCACAACGCGGCGAACGTTCCTGCAAAGGCGAGTGCGGCATAGAACAGCGGTTGCACAAAGTTGTTGGAAATGTGTTCGGCTGCTTTGCCGGTTGATTCGATCGATCGGCCTACGATGCCTGCCTTAGAGACCACGATCGGGTTCCCATCGGCATCAAAGACGACTTCGTCGCCGCCGAGAATCCGTTCCGGTTCGGCCAAGATGATCGTCGTGGTGGCGACCGTGAACAGCGATTTGCCTGGGTTTGCTTCGATGAAACGTCCTGCAAACGCGACGACTTTTTCGGTGTCGTTTCGGATCAGCGATAGTACACCGGTTCGTTGTGCTGCGGGCAACGCCGCAATTTCGTCGGCATGACGAGCGATCACGATCGCTTGATCGCTTGTCATTTTGCTGGCCAATTCGGCTCCGTCGTCGCCAAAATGCTTTAATAGCACCAAGCCGGCGCCGGGATGTTTTAGTTCGGTTTCGAGCGCCTTGGCGCCATAGCGAGTGACTGCCGTGCTGAGTGCTTTTCCTGATTCGCCGGCTGCGAGTTTGCCAAGTGCCGCACGGACTTGCGATGCCGGGATCTCATCGAGCGCTTTGATGACAGGCAGCACCGCGGCACTGTTGTCCAGTGCCATCAGCACTTCGGGGCCATGTTTCGCGGTCAGCTTGGCGACCTGCTCGACCGCTTCTTCGCCCCCTTCGCGTGCCGCCATCGTTGCGACACGTTCCATCACTTCCTTGCTGGCACTCTTGGCTAGAAACTCGGTCGCTTGTTCGGCTCCTTCTTTGCCAAAGTATTTGACGACGGCTTTGACCACCGAGGTGGGGATTGAACTTGCTGCCAATCGCTGTGCCGCCGCATCTCGGCTCGTTCCTATCACGAGCATGACCAGCAATGCCGCCAATGTGTAGCTGCAAACATTGGAACGCGAGGCGTTAAAGAGCTTCGTCATGAGTTACACCTGGGGAAACGATTTTGGTAAAGAATTGGTCGCGGTAGGCGTTCAGTAACTGGTCACACACAATCGGCAGTGTTGCTTTTAATCCGCTGGCGTTGTCGATCGAACCAAGCCCGCGTGTTGCCGCGGTCTCGCTGGGCTGCGTCGTGATCGCGTCGGTTTTAGAATGCTGCGGAGCCCCGTCCAACAAAGTGGCTTCGAGCATGTCGAGATAGTCGTGCAGTTGCTCGCTGACTTTGCTCTCGAATTTTTCAGTCATCCACCAATCGATGATCAGTCCGACGGCCAATCCAACGCCCAGCCCGACAACCGTTCCCACCGGCCCGACAAAGCTTCCGCCGCCGGCACCTGTTGCCGCAGCACCCGCGGCGGTTCCGGCACCCGCAGCGGCACCGACGGCGGCGGTTGCGGAAAAGCGTGCCAGCAATCCAGCGACGATGGTGGTGGCCGCATAGCTGCCAGCTTCGCTAATCAAAATCACGACGATTGCGTTGTAAACGCTCGTCGCACCCTGCTCGGCGGAAAAGGTTTGTAGTCGGTGCGAGATCGATTCGTAGAACGTTTCGTATTGATCGAGCTGGACTTCGGGAAGATCCGCCACTTCGAGCGAGGCGTGCACATTGACCAGCATGCGTTTCTGATTGGCATCGATCTCTTTGCGAAAATCATCAAGGACCGCAGCAATGTCGTCCGTCAGAACTTTTTCCGAGAACAAATGTTTTTCGAACTTCTCCGCGACGTAGCTTTGGATGCGGTTGTCTTCCTGCCACCAATCGCCAGGCATTCGTTTGACGATTCCCAAGCGAGTCGAGATGCTGGTCAAGTCGTTGACAAACGGGGTCACGCCGCGATGGTAGCGGCGGATCAGCAGTCCGATTCGCTGGATGCAACGATCGACCGCTTCGCGGTTCAGTCGGTCGGTCTTTGCAATCTCGGGCTCGACCTCGCGATCAAAGAACGCGGCACGGACCACATCGCGAGAAGGTTCGAGAACCTTGGGGACGATGACATCAAATTCGTTGCGGCTGACCGGTTCAATTTTGGGTGTCTTCGTCACGTTGAATGTGGCGACGCCCACCAAGCATGCGATTACGACGGCTAGCAATACTGCCGCGTTGGTCGACGTTGCGTTGCCCGCGTGTTTCGTATGCGACGGGCCTGTTCTCGATGGGCCTGTTCTCGATGGGTCGGATGTCATCGCCATTTGCTCCGTCGGGAGATTGGCCCGGTGAAAGATCGAGCGAGATTGAGGGTGCCGCTGCGTTCAGATTTTTGCGGTTTGCGGAGGCAAGCGACGAAACACGTTGCTTTATTATAGCGGAAAGGCGTCAACACGCCTGTCACGATGTTCGACCCCTGCGACAGCGTCGGCGCACGAAAACCTTGCGACAGCGTCGGCGCACGAAAAAACCCAAGGCTGCGTCGGACGCTTTGCCTTGGGCTTGTTCAGGGTTGCCCGCGTGCGCAGGCGTTTACGGTCCATTCAGCAGCGAGTGACTGCGAGCGAAGCCGCAGCGATCTTGCCGTTGATTGGCCGGTTTTTGACTTTTACTCGGTTTTGACTTTTACTCGGTGACGATATTGATACGGCGGCCTTCGCGGTCAAACATGACCTTGCCGTCGACCAATGCGAACAATGTGTAATCTTTGCCTTGGCCAACACCTTTTCCAGCGTGGAACTTGGTGCCAACTTGACGAACAAGGATATTGCCTGCGCGGACGGCTTCGCCACCAAACTTCTTGACTCCACGTCGCTGAGCGTTCGAATCGCGACCGTTTCGGCTGGAGCCCTGCCCTTTCTTATGTGCCATCAGTACCACCTGGGGGTTTTAGCGTGTTTTGAGCCACGAAATGTAGCAACCTGCCGCCAATCGATCAAGGCAGGCCTACCGCAGGATTCACGCTAGTTTTAGGATTTAGATCTCTTTTTATGCGGACAATTGCGGCTGGCACGCTTATTCTTCGCAAAATCAAACT